>NZ_NMPS01000213.1:0-181505 GCF_002261125.1 Siphonobacter sp. BAB-5385
AAAGATAAGACAAGAAAATCCCCCTTGTCAAGCATGAAGTCAAAGTTTTTTTGAAGCTATTTAACTAATTCCTGATTATCAGAATTTTAAGTCCAAAAAAAGTTGCAATATGATTCAAAAAACACCCATTCCCGACCCCTTTTGCTTCGGAATCTTTGTCAAAACATTCTTTGTGGATAGCTAGTTTCTACGGTTTGGGCTTTTACGAAAGGAGCGAATGTTCAGTGAACAGTCGCTCCTTTTAAGTTCTATTTAAGTTCTATAATCCTAATCTGGCTTCTGAATCAGGTGACTCAGGTCTTAAAAATCCTTTCGGTCCTTGAATTCGTTTACTAGATCCATTCTCTCTTCTATATATATAGTATTATCCTCTATCTATATAATAGTAACAGGACCTTTGATTCCCTGTACGAACGTTTGAATGGTACTGGGTAAGTCGCTGCTTTGACTAATGGCTTTGATAAAGGCACTTCCGATAATAGCTCCGTTAGCATTTTTGCTGGCCTGCTCGAAAGACTGATTATCGGAGATACCGAATCCGATCAGACGCGGATTTTTCAGGTTCAGGCTGGCAATGCGGTCGAAGTAGGCTTCCTGTTCGGCACTGATGCCCGTCTTGGCTCCGGTAATACTGGCCGACGATACCATATAAATAAAGCCCTGCGATACCTCATCGATATACTGGATTCGTTTTTCCGTGGTTTGCGGCGTAATCAGGAAGATGTTGAGCAGACCGTATTTTTCAAACGTAGGTTTGAATTCTTCTTCATAGACATCCGCCGGAATATCGGGTAGGATTAGCCCATCTACACCTACCTCCTGACACTTCTGGCAAAAGGCCTCCACACCGAACTGAAGTACAGGATTGATATAGCCCATCAATAATACAGGAACGTGGATCTCGTCCCGCATGCCTTCCAGCTGACTAAACAAGACTTTCAGCGACATGCCATTTTCCAGAGCCCGTTGATTGGAAGCCTGAATGGTTTCCCCATCCGCTACCGGATCTGAGTACGGCATTCCGATTTCAACTAAGTCGGCCCCTGCTTCCTGCAGATTCTTTAAAATGGTACGCGTATCGTTGAGCTGGGGGTAACCCGCCGTAAAATAGACATTGAGCAACTTTTGCGATTGCTGCTGAAAAAGTTGAGTAATGCGATTCATCGATTGCTTCGGTTTGATGGTTGGGGCTTACAGGTATTTCATATAGGTAGCTAAATCCTTATCACCGCGACCGGACAGATTCACTACGACTACTTCATCGGGCGAAGCATTCAGGGTTTTCAGGCACGCCAGAGCATGGGCGGATTCCAACGCCGGAATGATTCCCTCCAGTTTAGCCAGCTGAAAGCCGGACGCCAGGGCTTCTTCATCCGTAATGGCCTTGAAGATGCCGCGACCGCTCGTCGCCAGGTTGGCGTGCATGGGACCGATTCCCGGATAATCCAGACCCGCCGAAATCGAGAAGGGTTCTACGACCTGGCCATCTTCCGTTTGCATGAGGATACTGCGACTTCCGTGTAAAACACCGGGTTTCCCTAGGAAAGTAGTCGCTGCCGAATGGCCCGATTCCACGCCCTTACCCGCTGCCTCTGCCACTACTAATTTCACCGATGCATCGTTCAGGAAGTGATAGAAAGCACCTGCCGCATTGGAACCGCCGCCAACGCAGGCAATTACATAATCGGGCAACTCAGAACCCGTTTTTTCGGCGAGCTGATTGCGTACCTCTTCCGAGATGACCGACTGGAAGCGGGCTACCATATCCGGATACGGGTGCGGACCTACGACACTACCTATTATATAATGCGTATCGACGGGATTATTAATCCAGTGACGCATGGCTTCGTTGGTCGCATCTTTCAGCGTACGCGAACCGCTCGTGGCGGGTCGTACTTCCGCACCCAGCATTTTCATCCGGGCTACATTGGGAGCCTGCCGTTCGATGTCGATTTCGCCCATGTATACAATACATTCGATACCCATCAAAGCACAAACCGTCGCCGTTGCTACGCCGTGCTGACCAGCTCCGGTTTCGGCTACGATTTTGTTTTTACCCAAACGCTTTGCCAGCAGAATCTGACCGATGGTATTGTTGACTTTGTGAGCACCGGTATGACAGAGGTCTTCCCGCTTGAGATAGATTTTCGTGTTGTACACTTCCGAAAGACGTTCGGCAAAGTACAAGGGCGTTGGGCGACCGACGTAATCCCGTAACAGGTATTCAAATTCAGCCTGAAACGAAGGATCAGCCATGATCGTTAAATAGTTCTCCCGTAACTCTTCTACGTTCGGGTACAACATTTCAGGAATGAAGGCTCCACCGTAAGGTCCGTAATATCCCCGCTCGTTCACCTGAAAAGCACTGGTAACCTGGTCTGCAATTTTCATACGATTCGAATGCATTGGCTAATAAAAAACCCGCTGTTCGGCTGAACAGCGGGCGTGTATATAAGGACTAGTCCATGTACGCAAAAGAGGGCTGCTCAACCGAGATTTCTCAGCTGCCACCACCATGCTTTTGCGAATGAATTGTTCATGTTTCGTTTGAAATACATTGATAAGGCAAACTTAAAAGTTTTTTGTTTTCTACCCTATTACTTACTTCATAATTTTCATAGGAGTAGTTTAGAAATCCCATTCGCCGCCTTCCTATTCAATCTTCGTCAAAGCCGGAACGTTTTCCTCGTAACCCGAGTACCCTTTGTTCTGATTGATTCGTCCCTGTGTATTGGAGCGAATGGCGTTACGGGGAATCGGCCAGAGCACATGATATGGGCTCATGGTATAGCGATCGCCGTGGTTGGTTACGACGCCTTTGTTGTAAAACTCATTCTTCTCCATGATCCGATCGTAGAAAAAATTGTTTTCCGAAAAGTTCTCCAGATTGTACGTTTTCCCATTGTAGGCCGCCTTTCCGGTCAGGGCAAAGAGATACGCCATACGGGTTAGCTCCGTTTTACGACCTTCTTCGTAGTACAGCTCCCGAGCCCGCTCATCGAGAATAGTACCGATGTTGACATCCGCCGGAGCCATTTCTTTCGCTCCCGCCCGCGTCCGTACGGCATTCAGGTCCATTGCGGCACTAGCGAGATTCCCTTTCCAGTAATAGGCTTCGGCTCGCAACAGATACGTTTCGGCCAAGCGGAATACGTACCAATCCGAGTTACCGCCACGAGCGGGTTTGGTTTGCGGATCGGGCACGTATAGTTTATAATGCGGCCAGCCAAACCAACTCCGAATCGTGTCCGTACTCAGGCGTACGCCGGTGGCGTTGTAGAGTTGCAGGGGTTTTCCGTAATACGGATCGTTGTTTTTTTTCAGGTCTGGATGGTTGTACACCAGATCTTCCATCGTCATCCAGTTGCCCTTCACGTGGCGTAAGTCCTTGGGGTCCGTCCAGATGTTTTGCGTACTGTAGCGGGTACCCCGGCAACGGCCCAGGCCGCGACCGTAGATGGTCGATTGATCCAGTTCAATGTCGGCGGCGTCGCTGGTACCTTTCCGACCACTGGGCGTATTGATGGTATTGTACCACTGCGGTACGGTTTGCCGCATAATCTGCATACCGCCTTCAAAGTTTCCATCCATATTGATGCGGTCAATGACTAGCATCAGGGCTTCGCGGTTTTCGGCCAGTGATTTGTTTTCCGGACGGTGCAAATCCCAGATCACATTGCGGGAGACATTATTCCGGTCCACGCCAAAACGGTTTTTCATCAACGTGTACACGCCCCCGTCAATCACGTTACTAGCCGACTTGATGGCGTCGTCGAATTTGCCGAGAGCCAGATTTACTTTCGTCAGCAAATGACTGACCGCCCCTTTCGTTACTTCGCCCTTGTCCACATTATCAGGTACCCATTGCTCGGCAAACTCCAGGTCTTCTTTCATTTGCTGTAAGATGACCTCGCGTTTGGTGGAATAAAAATCCAGCTTGGGTTCGGTAATTTCTTTCAGGATTAACGGGACATCCCCGAATTGCTGAGTCAGTTTGTAGTACCGGTAGGCCCGGTGAAAGTAAGCCTTCCCAAGTACCGCATTGCGTTCCGCTTCCGAGGCATACTTGGCATCATCAATCCGGGAAATGACTACGTTGGCGTACTTTATGCCCTTAAATCCTTCATACCAGTACCAGCCAATCTTATTGTAATCCGTCGAATTCAGGTTCGCATCGGGCGTAATCATCAGGTTCAGGTCCTGAGCCGGACCTGATTTATCGGTCGTTCCTTCGATGGCTACTTCCGAAAATATGGTTTCCGTGATGATCGGGGCTCCGTCGCCGTACCATTCATACCGCATGTTCCGAAGGCAAGCCACCAGGGCTCCTTCCATGCCATTGGCATCGATGAACGTGTTTTCGGGAGCGTAAAAAGAGAGCGGTTTGGGGGTTAGCCAGTCTTTGGCACACCCACTACCCAGGGCCAGCAAAGCCGCCAGCAATACGCCATTGGTATATTTTTTCATACGTGTTTCGTCTAAAGGCTTTTACAAAGTCAGATTTAATCCCAGCGTATAGGTTCGTGGGGTAGGTCCGGTGATGGCGTTGTTATCCGAATCCCGTAAGCCGTTTTCCGGATCCCAGTAATTCCATTCGGGAGCGTAGAATCCTACGTTTCGAACCGAGAAATAAGCCCGTACCCGTTGCATATTCACTTTCTGAATCAGTGCTTTCGGGAGGTTGTAGGACATGGAAATATTGTCCAGTCGAACGAATGACTTCTTGCGGTAGACGCTGAAGTTGGCACTTCCATTGCTGGAGGCCAGCCGGGCGTAGTCGTTGGTAGGGTTCTCCGCGGTCCAGTACGGAAACACGTACGAAGACGTTCGATCGGCTAAGCCCTGGTTTTTCGCCAGATTGTACGAACTCACGTGTCCCCAGTACGAGTACATCATAAAGGAGATGTCGAAGTTTTTGAACAGCGTAAATTCATTACGTAAGGTCCAGCGGAAGCGGGGTGCCGTATACCCCAGGAACTGACGGTCGGCATCGGTGTATTTATAATCGCCGTTGACATCCTGTACTTTGAAATCGCCGGGTCGTACGCCGTACTTCGCTGCTTCCTCGGATTCGTAGGTTTGCCAGACGCCAACCACTTTCTGATCCCAGACGCGGTCCAGAGCCTGGCCAATAAACCAGCGGTTCGAAATATCATCGGCCTCCCGCTGCCCGGTTATATTGCCGTTCGCATCCGTTACGTTGATTTTATCGCCGTAGAGATGTACTACCTTGTTGCGGTTGAGCGAGAAGTTGACACTAGCCCGCCAGGAGAAATTTTGCTGCTGAAGAATACGACCGTTCAGGTTCACTTCCATCCCTTTGTTCTGTACTTCACCCAGGTTATCCCAGACGTAACTAAAACCCAGAATATCGGGCAGCGTCCGTTGCACCAGCAAATCTTGCGTAGACATGCGGTACATTTCCAGCGAACCGTCCAGCTTTCCGTTGAAGAGCGAGAAATCCAGACCAAAGTTATAGGCTGTGGTTTTTTCCCATTTCAGGTTTTTGTTGTTCATCCGGTTTACGTAGAGCTGGGATACCTGATACACCGTTCCGTCGTTGCGAACCATGAGGTATTTCCCCGTCGTCAGATCGGAAAGGGCGACGTACCGACCAATATCCCGGTTCCCGTTGATTCCCCAGGACAGTCGCAGCTTCCCATAATTGAGCCAGGAGCTTTTGGCGAAATTTTCATCGCTAAATACCCAGCCGCCCGCAATCGAAGGGAACCAGGCCCGTGGATTGGCCTGTCCGAACGCCGAATAGCCATCCCGGCGTACGGATAAAGTCAACAGGTATTTTTGCTTGAGCGAATAGAAGAGCCGTCCCATCAGGCGTCGGCGGTGCTATACTCGTCATTACTACTCACGATGGGGTTAATACCCGCCTCCACGCGGTGATAGCCCAGGTTATCGCTGGGTTCAAAACCATTATTGCGGATACTGTTGTTCCAGCTCTGAAATTTCTCCGCGTTGATCAGCATCGTCACATCGAAGTTGTGGATGTCGGCAACCGTTTTATTCCACTTGAACAAGTTATCAACCTGCCAGTTGTACACCATATTCTGCTCCCGCGAAGCCCGTCCGCCCACATTAGCCCATTCGGGGTGTTTGGACGATTCGTGGTTGAAGTTCCGGTACCACTCAAACCGGGGCGTGAAATTGACCTGATACGTAATTCCCAGCGGCAAGGTCACCTTAGCAAACAGCGTAGAGATCAGCGTATTGTATTTGCGAAGCCGATCGGTGTATTTCATGGACAGAAAGGGGTGGCGACTACCGCCGCCGGGATCGTCCTGCGGGCTCCAGCGGTAATTGCCCTGAGCGTCATATTCGGAACCGTAGGGCGAGGCTTTGGTAATCTGCGTCCAGTCGGCGGCTACCTGACTTTCATCGCGGTCGGAGAACTGGGCGTTGATCCCGGCAGAAAGGAAGGAAGCGATTTTACCCTCTAAATTGAAACGGGAACGAATGGTCGAAAACTTATCGCCGGTGATGATCCCTTCGTTGTTGAGATACCCCAACGAATAGTAGTACGAAATGTCGTTTTTCTTTCCGGAAATGCTGACGTTGTAATCCTGCCGCCGGGCCGCCTGGAATACTTTATCGTACCAGTTGACCGACCGTCCGGCCTTGTAGTTTTCAATCTCAATCGGTTGAAATTTCAGGCGGTTCAGCCAGACGTCCGTTGGGTTACCCGTTGATCCGTCGTAACCCAGCCATTGCTGTAAAGGCACGTCCGAAGGCAGGTTATCCGGATTGGAAAACTGGTACGGCTTGGCATTTACGTTCTGACTTCTCAGCACATCTTCCCGCCAGCGTACGTAGCCTTCCGGACCGTACACGGGCTGATTGCGAGCAACTGTACTGATGCCCACATTTCCATCTACACTGATGGTCGGCTTTTCACTTTTGCCCCGTTTGGTCGTTATCAGAATAACGCCGCTGGCCGCTTTTGCTCCGAATACGGCGGCCGAACTGGCATCTTTCAGTACGTCGAGGGTTTCAATGTCATTCGGGTTGATGTCCGACAGGGCTCCGTAATAAATGACGCCATCGACGACTAACAAGGGCGAAGAACTGGCATTAAGCGAAGTCCGGCCGCGTACCTGTAAATCACCTCCACCCTTCGCCGAAGCATCGTACCCTACGTTCAAACCGGCCGCATTGCCCCGGAGCATGTCCTGTACGGTATTCGGATTTTCGTTTTCAATCTGAGCCGCCTTGATTTGGGATACAGCCCCGGTTAGATCCCGCTTTTGCTGGGTTCCGTAACCGATGACCACTACTTCCGTAAGGGCCTGCGTCGTTTCCTTGATCGTAAAATCGACTACGGATCGGCTGCCGACTTCCACTTCTCCACCCTGATACCCAATGGACGAAAACACCAGAACAGCACCCGATTCGGGTACGGAAAGCTTGTATTGCCCTTTGCTATCGGTCGTCGTACCGCGGTTCCGATCTTTGATCTGAACGTTTACGCCGGGAATGGCCTGCCCTTTCTCATCAACGACGGTACCGCTGATGATCCGATCTTTCGGGGCTACGTCAACCAGCTCTTCCGTGGTGTTGACCCGCCGGAGAATCACCTGATGATCGATCAGTTCGTAGGTAAGATTATTCGGACGCAGCAATCGTTCGAGTACCGTCAGCAAAACTTCTTCGTTGGCATTCAGAGAAATAAGTCGATTGGCCTGAATGAGCTGGGGACTGTACATGAACCGTATACCGGCCGTCTGTTCAATCTTTTCGAGTGCTTTTTCCATATTCAGATTGGAAACATGCACGGTAATCTTCTGATTAAGTACTTCCTGGGCACGGCCATCTTTCGCCAGCGAAAGCGTAGCAAAAACGGTGGCCAGAATGAATTGTGGTAGAGCGATTCGCATGATTTTCAGCAGAATCCGACAGGAATGTCTACGTTTTACCATAAATTTGAACGGGTTTGTTGGTTCTCCAGAATTAGCAAATACAATCCCTTCCATCCGTTCCAGCGGATGTTCCGGTCGACCGAAAAAATGAAGGGGAAAAGACCATCGGCGAATGTTCCAGCATTCGCCGATTTTTTGGTCAGGCAAGCAGCACTACTTCATAGATCAAGCAAGAGGTTTAGCGTATATAGGTTTAGAGATTAAGCAGAAAAGTTTCTTCAACGACAGCCCTGGCCTTTCACGGTAATCAGACTATCGGTCAGGGTATAACTAGCTTCTACGGTACGGCAGATTAAATTCATTTTTTCTGAAAGCGGCTCATCCCCGAGCAAAGCCGTTAGTTGGCAGTTACCCAGTGTTTCTTTATCGTAGCGAATGGTAACGCCGTAGGCCTTTTCCAAGGTGGCAAACACCTCCGATAAGGGCGTTCGCTTGAAATCAAAATTCAGTTTCTGAATGGGCAAGGGTAAATACTCGGGCGTTTGAACATTCGTAAACTTTAGTTGATCGGATTGATACGTCAATTGCTGATTGGGTGTCAGTATTAGGCCGGTTAGCTCCGTACTCGCCTGGGCGGCTTCTTTATCCCGATCCGGGAACAAGGCTACGCGGCCTGTTTTTACAATCACCGTCACATTGCGGTTTCGAGCAATGATGTTGAAACTCGTCCCAAGTACCTTGGCTACCAGTCCCTGTGCGTATACAAAAAAGGGTTGCTTCGGGTTTTTAGCGACTTCAAAGAAAGCCTCCCCTTCCAGTATAACTTCCCGGCGGGCCGGATCAAACGATTTAGGTACCCGAATCCGGCTCTGGGATTGTAGAAGTACGGTACTGCCATCGTCGAGCGAAAGTAATAAGGGCCTTGATCCGGTATTTTCCTTTTCCCAGAAAGGAACCTCCTCGAACCGTTGACTGACCAGCGATACCGTTTCTTCTCGTCCATATTGATAAAACAGCCAGCCTGCCACCCCTAAACCCAGCACCAGTACCGCCGCTACCCTGGAGACTATACGCGGCCAGTTGATCAAGCGACGCGGCGTACGCTGTCGAGCGGTTTCGACTAATCGATTCATTTCTTCGTCCACCTCTTCTTCCGCCACGTCTTCATACGCTTCGTGCAACGAAAGAATCCAGTTACGGGCTTGCGTCATGGCCGCCTGCTGCTGGGGGTGCGTGGCATAATACGTTTCCCAGAAGGCTTGCTCTTCCGGCTGGGCCTTCTTCAGTATCCACTGCTGAAAGGAATAATCCTGGGCAAACGCGTTTGCTCCGTATGAAGAATAATCCATAGTTGAGGCGTTACTGTATGAAACAGTACCTTCTCTCCTAGTTCTACTGATGTTTTTGTAAAAATTTTATAAAAAATAGTGAAATGCCCGCAAAGTCTTCACGGACGCTCCATTAGTCCTCGGTAAAAACCCGGTCTGTTAGGAAGAAGAGCTACTAGTTGGCAGCTGTCAATCCGCTGACAAAAGCTGGTACAGGGCCAGAAAGAAGAGATTAGACTCGGGTATCCAGGAAGTCTTTAATTGTTTGAGAGCCGAATGCAGCAGATTATAAACCGACTGCGGATTGATTTTCATGACCTCCGTAATTTCCTCCGCACTCAAGCCTTCGTAAAAGCGTAGAAAAATAATTTCCTGCTGACGGGGCGATAATTGAGCCAATGCTACTTTAAGCCGATCCTGATTTTCCTGGGAAATCTCCCACTGAATCGTCTGACTTTCGGGCGTCAGCCAGTCGGGTACATCCTGGCTTTCCACAGATTCAGCCTCCAGGAGCCATTTATCCTGCCGAAGTTTTCGCAGTAAATTATTACGAAGGGCTTTCAGTAAGTAAATGGTCACGAAGGGTGATTCGCGGAGGCCTTCCCGTCGGCTCCATAATTCTAAGAATAAATCCTGAATCCCATCTTTGATGAATTCCCGGTCTTTTGTAAACTGAAGACCATAGTTAAAAAGTAGCCTGAAGTGCGAACGTGCCAACACCCCTAATGCCTCGGCATCCCCGGTTTTAAAACGTAGCCAAAGCTCGTTCTGCTCCTGTTCAGATAATTCCACTTTCTTTTTCATGGGTAGAGCCGGGTAGTAATAGCCGATGGGTAGCTAATGCAGTTGCTAAAAAGACATTAAATATAACTATTTCACCTACGAATTGTACGAAACATTTTGACTTTTCACAAAAAACCGCCTTCCCGAATATACGAAAAGGCGGTTTTCTAGTAATGACTAATCACGCTTATGCTTCAATCGCTTCCACTTTCAGTCGTTCGATGAATGCCCGCAGTGCTTCGATATTTTTAATACCGGGCTGCGTCTCGAATTTGCTATTGACATCAACGGCGTGAATCCGGAGGTTACTACGTTCTTTCAGTTCCAGAATCGTTTCGGCATCTTCCAGGCCAATACCGCCCGACAGGAAAAAAGGCTTTTCGTTATCGTATCGCTCCAGCAAACGCCAATCGAAGGAAAGACCGGTGCCTCCATACTCGGCCGCTTTGGTATCGAATAAAAAGTAATCACAAACGGGTTTATAATTGTTCAGTTGTGTAAAATTGAATGTCTCATCTACCCGAAAAGCTTTAATAATGTTAATCCCTTTAAATTGAAGACTCCGGCAAAAATCCGGTGTTTCCTCACCGTGTAACTGCACAAAATCCAATCCGTATTTTTTCACCGTACGCAGAATCTGATCGATACTGGCGTTGACAAATACACCCACTTTTCGACTGGACTTCGGCAGATCTTTGACCACCTCGGCGTCAAGCGTCTCTCCCATAAAACGGGGCGACTTTTCGTAAAAAATGAACCCTACGTAATCCGGTTGTAACTCGAGTACGTCCCGAAGGTTTTCCTCATCTTTCATTCCGCATACTTTAATTCGCATAGGTGTCTCGGATTTATAGGTTCAACAAAGGGGAAAAACTGTAAGTACGCTATAAGGTTACGTATTGCAAGCCTCCCACCAAGTCAGCGAGAGCATTTCCGGGAACGGGCGTTTTCATGAAGTTTTCTCCAATCAAAAAGCCCCGGTATCCGGCTGCGTATAACTGATGAATCGTCTCCACACTGCTCAGGCCGCTTTCTGACACTTTAACAAACTCATGGGGGATTTGTTCAACCAGTTGCAGCGAGGTATCAACTGAAACCTGGAACGTTTTCAGATCCCGGTTATTGACGCCCACCAGGTTCAGATGCGGGTTCAGGCTGCGTTCGAGTTCTTCCTGATCGTGTACTTCCAGCAGTACTTCCAGATTCAGGGATTGAGCAAACTGTCCTAAGTGCTTGATTTCTTCGGGACTGAGGCAGGCGGCAATCAACAGAATAACGTCGGCACCCCAGGCTTTGGCTTCCAGAATCTGGTACTCATCCACGATGAAATCCTTGCGTAGGATCGGCGTTTTAGGGTTCGATTTACGGGCCAGCTTTAAATCGTCAGCATCTCCGCCGAAAAACTCTTCGTCCGTCAATACCGATAATCCCGCGGCTCCGGCCTGAGCGTAGGCCAGGGTCACTTCTTCTACCTGTACCCGATCGTTGATCGTACCTTTCGAGGGTGATTTACGTTTAAACTCGGCGATGATTCCCGTGGAGTTTTCTTTCCGTAACTGACCGCTCAGCGAATTTCCGGTACGGCTAAAAGCGGGAAACAACTCCAGTTCGCGGGCTGCAATGTTGGCTTTGGCCTGGGAAATTTCTTTTCGTTTGTGCAGAACGATCTTTTCAAGAATATTCATAGGGGTAGATACGGTACTGACTGGTTATCCGTGAAAAATAGCTTCGTTTACTTCTTCATCAAATTCCAGGAATTCTTCCCAGAACGAATTTTGGGGTACGGCCGCTTTGCAGATAATCGGTTCATTCTTGATGGGATGAATGAAGTACAGGCGGCGAGCGTGCAGGTTAATACTGGCATCGGGGTTCGGCCGGGGGTACCCGTATTTCAGGTCCCCGCGAATGGGGCAACCCATGGAAGCCAATTGTACGCGAATCTGATGCGGACGACCCGTAACCGGATTCACTTCCAGTAAAAAGTGGTGGTTCATCTCGCCAATCAGCTTGTACGTTAGCTCGGCTTTCTGCGAACCGGGCCGTTCGTAATCATACGCCGTTACAACGTTTCGGGCTTCGTCTTTTACGAGCCAGTGCGTTAGTTTACCGCTTTTCTGCTCGGGGCGTTTGCCCACTACCGCCCAGTAGGTTTTCTGAATATCCCGACGACGGAAGAGTTCGTTCATCCGTTCGAGTCCTTTCGAGGTACGGGCAAACACGACCAGACCACTCACTGGGCGGTCCAGACGGTGTACCGTGCCCAGAAATACGGCTCCGGGTTTATTGTATTTTACGCTGATGTAGTCTTTAACGTAATCGGAAAGAGTCTTGTCACCCGTTTGATCCCCCTGCACCAACACGCCGGCGGCTTTGTTGACGATAATCAGGTGGTTGTCTTCGTAGACGACATTAAATGGTTTTGCCATGGAGTGTACTTGGGAAAAGAACAAAGTTACACATTCTCAGGTAGAAATGATACGATATGCGACGAATGGCCGAAGCGGTTTTCGCGGAGCGGGAATTAAAATTCGGCAATCCGCATGCCTCCACCGGCATTCGTCTTAACTTGGTAGTATGAATCAACTCGATTTTCAGGAAGAAGTCACCCAGTTCGCCGACGTCATTCTGCCGATTCCTGTCCCCCGCTTATTTACGTACCGCGTTCCCCGCGAATTTGCCGGACAAATTCAGATTGGTGCCCGCGTCATTGTTCAGTTTGGTAAAACGAAAATTGTTACCGCCCTGGTTGCCCGGGTGCATACGCAGCCGCCCAAACAGTATCAGGCTAAATATATTCTGGAAGTACTCGACGAAACGCCGCTGGTCACCCGCTGGCAGCTGGAATTATTCAGCTGGATTTCAGAGTACTACATGTGCCACATTGGCGAAGTGATGAACGTAGCTTTGCCTTCGGGATTGAAGATTTCCAGCCAGTCGAAAGTACAGTATAACCCGGATTTCGAACACCCGGATTTACTGACGCCCCGGGAGAAGGAAATCGTGGAGGAAATCAAGGCCAAGCAATCGCTGACCTACGATGAACTCGCTCGCTTTGCCGATGTTAAAAACGTGTATCACCTCATCAAGTCACTGATTGGCAAACGGGCCATCATTGTCTTTGAAGAAGTACGCGAAAAATATTCGCCCAAGGTCGTTCGCAAAATCCGGCTGACGTCGTTTTACGCCGATCCGGAAAACCTGAAAGCACTCATTGGGCAACTCGAAAAGTCACCCAAACAACTGGATATTCTGCTGGAATACCTCCGCTACGTACCGGCCTTACGCGAGCCGGAAAAGAATACGGAGGGTACCCCTAAATCCACGTTTTCCCGGAACGATGAACTTTCGGATTCTTCCCTGGAAACCTTACTCAAAAAGGGCATTTTTGAAAGTTTTGATGTGGTCGTCAGTCGCTTTGCGGAGGATACCGGAACAATCGCCACCATGCCTACGCTGTCCGAGCCGCAACAACGGGCGGTACAGGAGGTAACGCAGGCTTTTCAGGAAAAAGATACGGTGTTGCTGCACGGCGTTACGGGAGCGGGAAAAACGGAAGTATACATTCACCTGATCGAACAGGCTTTGGAGAGTGGTTCTCAGGTGCTATATCTGTTGCCCGAAATTGCGTTGACCACGCAGATTGTCATTCGACTGAAGAAAATTTTTGGAGAACGAGTGGGGATTTACCACTCCAAATTTTCGGATAATGAACGCGTGGAAGTTTGGAAAGGCGTACTTTCCGGGCGTTTTCAGTTTGTCATTGGTGTTCGTTCGGCCATTTTCCTTCCCTTCGACAGCCTGGGTCTGATCATTGTGGACGAAGAACACGAAGCCAGCTACAAACAGTACGATCCCGCTCCCCGCTACCACGCCCGCGATTCGGCCCTGGTTATTGCCCGAATGCAGGGAGCTAAAGTACTGCTGGGCTCGGCCACGCCTTCCATCGAAAGCTTTTACCACGCCCAGCAGGGCCGGTACGGACTGGTACAGTTGAAGGAACGGTTTGGCAATGCGGCTCTGCCCGCCATTGAACTCATTGACATCAGACAGGCCCGCAAAAACCGGGAAATGAAAGGTGATTTTTCGGGTGAATTATTACGTCAACTGGAACAAAACCTGGAGAAAAAAGAGCAGACCATTCTGTTTCAGAACCGACGCGGCTATTCGCCTTACCTGACCTGCGACGATTGCAGTTGGATTTCTAAATGCGATAACTGCGATGTAAGCCTGACGTACCACCAACGCGACGGCGAACTTCGCTGCCACTACTGCGGCCATAAAGAACACTTGCCCCGTACCTGTCCGGCTTGCGGCAGTACAAAAATCCGGACGCAGGGCTTTGGTACTGAAAAGCTGGAAGAAGATTTACAGTTGCATTTCCCGGTAGCCCGTATTCAACGCATGGATTTGGATACGACGCGTTCGAAAACGGCTTTTCAACAAATGATTACCGATTTTGAGCAAGGTGAAACCGATATGCTGGTAGGTACGCAGATGGTTTCGAAGGGTCTGGATTTCGATAAGGTTAGTCTGGTCGCCATTTTTGACGCGGACCGGATGATCAATTTCCCTGATTTTCGCTCTACCGAACGTTCATTTCAGCTGCTTACTCAGGTATCCGGACGAGCTGGACGACGTAAAGAACGAACCGGGCGAGTACTCATCCAAACCAACAATACCCAGCATCCCATCCTGGCCAAGATCATTCACAACGATTACGAAGGTTTTTACGCCGAAGAAATTGAGGAACGGCAGGCTTACGGCTATCCGCCCTTTACCCGCATTATTCGGCTAACCACTCGCCATCTCGAACAGCAAACGGCTCAGGCCGCAGCTCAGAAACTGGCAGCCTTGTTACTGCAAAAAGTAGGTACTGACCGGGTGAAAGGTCCGGAATCACCGCTGGTTGAGCGAATTCGGAATCAGTTTCTGTTCGACGTACTGCTAAAGTTCGAGCGAAATCTGAATTTGAAAGCCATTAAGGAATTTGTAAAAGAAACGATTGAGGAGGTTATAACGACGAAGGAGTTTAAAGGGATTAGTATTGTCATTGATGTAGACCCCGTGTAAGGGATGTACCTTGACAATCAGGATTATACTGAATAGTTACTTGACCGTCTACCTATGTCAGCCTTACCTTTATCCCGCGTTCGTATCGAAAGCATTGATGTGGTTCGGGGCCTGATCATGATACTCATGGCCCTGGATCATACGCGGGAATATTTGCATGTTAATGCCTTTTTTTCCAACCCACTGGATTTAAATCAGCCTTCTTATTTTCTATACTTTACCCGCTGGGTTACGCATTTCTGTGCTCCCAATTTCATCCTGCTGGCTGGACTATCCGCCTACCTTTCCGGACAGAAGAAAACGCGGGCTCAGCAACGCTGGTTTTTATTTAGTCGCGGGCTGTGGTTAATTTTTCTGGAACTGACGGTTATTACCTTCGGACTCTGGTTCGATGTGAAGTTTTCGTTTCTCACGTTACAGGTGATTTGGGCTACGGGCATGGGGTTTATCCTCCTGAGTGCCCTTCTGGGCTTGCCGCTTTGGGCAATAGCGGGCCTGGGGATAGGCATTGTTGGAGGGCATAACGCACTCGACGGCTTAACTTTCCCCAAAGGTTCTACTGTGGAAGCCGTTCTTTTTCTGCTGCACCAACCGGGGCCTATTCCCCTATCGTCGGAACGACTCATTCTGAATCTGTATCCATTTCTGGCCTGGGTCGGCATTATGCTTTGCGGGTATGCGTTGGGGAGCTGGTATCGAAGAGACGTTTCCGCGACAGAACGTCAAAAAAAGCTGTTGTATCTGGGTTTCGGATTGGTTTTGAGCTTCATTCTACTACGTATGGTGAATACCTATGGCGACCCCGCTCCCTGGCAGCCGCAGACCTCGCCGAGTGTTACCTTGCTTTCGTTTCTTAATACGACCAAGTATCCGCCTTCGCTGCTGTACGCACTCATGACGACAGGGCCGGCTTTATTATTACTGGCTTTTCTGGAGCGAAAACCTCGCTGGAGCTGGATGAGCATTTACGGCAAAGTGCCGCTTTTTTATTACCTCATCCACTTTTATATTCTTCATTCGCTCGCCATTCTGGTGCATCTGTACCAGGGAATACCCTGGGCGAAGATTAACTTTCAGAATGGCACCGCAGGTATTGAACCGAATATTGGACTTTCGTTAGCAGGCGTATATCTGGTTTGGCTGGGCGTGGTTGCTTTTTTCTATCCCCTCTGTAAGCGTTACGCCGCATTTAAGCAACGGCAAACGCAAGCGATCTGGAGTTATTTGTAACTCATAATCCCGCCTCGATTGCCTCATTCCTACTGGGGAAAAGCGTACTTTGGAACGACCTTTTTACGGATGAGGGCTCAACCAACCACGAAAAACCATGAGCCGTCATTCAGCGAATACGAAAGATCCTAATGTAGAATCAGTGCCAACGGCTGAGTTGCCCGAAGGAACGCCCGAATTAACGGAAGTAGAGCGTACGGGTGAAATGCCGATTGTAGATACTGTTGCCGATGGAGAAGGCGATGCCACCCACGAAACCAAAGCATCTACGCTGGAAAAGCAAAAAGTAGATGAGATTCTGGATGAAGAGGAAGCCCGCGAACGGGAAAAACATACCAAGAAAAAATAGTTGTTTGTTGTTTGTACGAATATTTTTTACTTAAGATTTCTGTTAACTTGACTAACAACAATTGACAATCAAAAACTAAAAAACCCCGACTGGTCAGACCAATCGGGGTTTTTAGTTTATCGATTATTCAGCTTACGCCAGTTCTTTCCGCTTGCGGGAAGACGTCTTGGTTTCGGTGAATTTTTCGCCTTCTTCGGGATTCGTTACTAACAGATCCTGGTAGCGACGTACACCCGTACCGGCCGGGATGAGGTGACCTACGATCACGTTCTCTTTCAGACCTTCGAGTCGGTCGGCCTTCGCCCGTACGGCTGCTTCGGAAAGTACTTTCGTCGTTTCCTGGAACGAAGCCGCAGAGATGAAGGATTCCGTACCCAAAGACGCCTGCGTGATACCCATCAACGTCGGACGGGATACGGCTGGCATGGCATCGCGAACGAGTACCAGAGCTTTATCCTGACGTTTCAGTGAGGAGTTTTCATCGCGTAGCTGACGAGCCGTGATGATCTGACCAACTTTTACGTTAGCTGAATCACCCGCGTCGATAACTACTTTACGATCCAGGATCGCATCATTTTCGCTACGGAACGTCCACTTATCTACACCCTGGTTTTCCAGGAAGTTCGTGTCACCAGAGTCGATAATCTCCACTTTCTGCATCATCTGACGAACGATACATTCAATGTGCTTATCGTTGATTTTTACCCCTTGCAGACGGTATACTTCCTGAATCTCATTCACCAGATACTCCTGAACGGCGGTCGGTCCTTTGATGGACAGAATGTCGGCCGGAGTAATGGCTCCATCGGAAAGCGGCAGACCCGCCTTGATGAAGTCATTGTTCTGAACGAGAATGTGCTTCGAGGTAGATACGAGGTATTTTTTCTCGGTTTCATCCTTACCACGGACGAAGATTTCGCGGTTACCGCGTTTTACGGCTCCCAGCGTTACTACGCCGTCGATTTCAGAAACAACCGCCGGGTTCGACGGGTTACGAGCTTCGAACAATTCCGTTACCCGGGGCAGACCACCCGTAATGTCACGGGTTTTACCTACCGAACGAGGAATCTTGGCCAGGATGTGACCTGGTTTGATTTCTGCTCCAACCTCTGCCGCCAGACGAGCACCTACGGGCATGTTATACCCACGTGAGCCATCTTCGGAATCATTTTTCACCCAAACCGTCGGGTTTTTCGTACGGTCACGGCTTTCTACGATTACCTTCTCTTTAAAGCCCGTCGTTTCATCGAATTCTTCTTTGAACGTCAGACCATCTTCGATGGCTTCGTATTCTACCTTACCACTGATTTCACTCAGGATGACGGCGTTATACGGATCCCAGGCACAAAGCTCCTGACCTTTCGTTACCGTTTCGCCATCCTTCACGCTCAGGTATGCACCGTAAGGTACGTTATTGGCGATCAATACCTGACCCGCATACGTCGTTCCGGGAGCTCCAACGATTTGAAGTTCGCCTGAGCGGCCCATTACTACCAGGGTATCTTCGCCCGTCGGACGTTGCGTTTCCAGCGTCCGCAATTCTTCGAATCGTACGATACCGTCGAACTTGGCCCGGATGCTGGCATCCAAAGCAATGTTTTGAGCAGTACCCCCTACGTGGAACGTACGAAGCGTCAGCTGCGTACCGGGTTCCCCAATGGATTGCGAAGCAATAACCCCAACGGCTTCACCAATGTTGACCAGACGGCCCGTTGCCAGGTTGCGTCCGTAACACTTGGCACAAACACCATTACGGGTTTCGCAAGTCAGTACCGAACGAATTTCCACACTTTCGATGCTCGTTTCGTCGATATGCTTGGCTTTATCTTCATCGATGAGTTCACCCGCTTGCACAATGGTTTCACCCGTCAACGGATCGACTACATCATACGTAGTTACCCGACCGAGAATACGTTCCGACAGCGGTTCAACGACGTCATCATTTTCTTTCAATGCTGAAATCGTAATACCCCGCAGCGTCTCGCAATCCTCTTCGTTGATAACCACATCCTGAGCTACGTCATGGAGACGACGGGTCAGGTAACCAGCATCGGCCGTTTTCAAAGCCGTATCCGCCAGACCTTTCCGTGCACCGTGCGTAGAGATGAAGTACTCCAGTACGTCCAGACCTTCTTTAAAGTTTGAACGGATCGGGTTTTCGATGATTTCCCCAACCGAACCCTGTAAGTTCTTCTGAGGTTTTGCCATCAGACCCCGCATACCACCCAACTGACGAATCTGCTCGCGAGAACCACGGGCACCGGAGTGCATCATCATATAGATGGAGTTAAATCCACCCTGATCGGTCTCGAGTTGCTTCATCAGCGTATCGGTGATTTTCGAGTTCACCCGCGTCCAGATATCGATGATCTGGTTGTAACGCTCGTTATCCGTGATCAGACCCATGTAGTAGTTATCCCACACGCCCTGAACTTCACCTTCCGCACCAACGAGTAATTCGTCTTTTACTTCCGGGATTTTAATATCATTCAGACCGATCGACAGACCACCTTTGAATGCCATCCGGAAACCTAATTCCTTGATGTCATCCAGGAACTGAGCCGTACGGGCTACACCAGCAATCTTGAAGACGTGTGAAATGATTTGTTGCAGTTTTTTCTTCGTCAACAACTCATTCAGGTAACCTACTTCTTCAGGAACTGCCTGGTTAAAGAGTACACGACCCGCTACGGTTTCAATGATTTTGGTTTCGAACGTACCATCTTCATTACGAACCCGTACCTTACACTTGATATTGGCGTGTTTCGAAATGCGTCCTTCGTTCACGGCGATGATTACTTCTTCCGCACCGTAGAACGTCATGCCTTCGCCAGCGATTGGATACTCTGGCGTATGCACACGGCCTTTAGTTACGTAGTACAGACCAAGAACCATGTCTTGAGAAGGTACCGTAATCGGAGCACCGTTAGCCGGGTTCAGAATATTGTGCGAAGCCAGCATTAACAGAGAGGCTTCCAGAACGGCTTCATGTCCCAGAGGAACGTGAACGGCCATCTGGTCACCGTCAAAGTCAGCGTTGAATGCCGTACAAACCAGCGGGTGCAGCTGAATCGCTTTACCTTCGATCAGCTTGGGCTGGAAGGCCTGAATACCTAAACGGTGCAGCGTTGGAGCACGGTTCAACAGTACCGGGTGACCTTTCAGTACGTTTTCCAGAATGTCCCAAACAACGGGGTCTTTCCGGTCTACGATTTTCTTCGCTGATTTTACCGTTTTCACGATACCACGCTCAATCAGTTTCCGGATGATAAACGGCTTGAATAACTCAGCCGCCATATCTTTAGGAAGACCGCATTCGTGCAGTTTCAGCTCAGGACCTACTACGATTACCGAACGACCGGAGTAATCCACCCGCTTACCTAACAAGTTCTGACGGAAACGACCCTGCTTCCCTTTCAGCATGTCTGAAAGTGATTTCAGAGCACGATTACCTTCGGAACGAACGGCGTTTACTTTCCGTGAGTTATCGAAGAGCGAATCCACGGCTTCCTGTAACATCCGTTTTTCATTCCGGAGAATTACTTCGGGAGCCTTGATCTCGATCAGACGCTTCAGACGGTTGTTACGAATGATTACCCGACGGTATAAGTCGTTCAAATCAGACGTAGCAAAACGACCTCCGTCCAGAGGGACGAGCGGACGCAGTTCAGGAGGAATTACCGGAACCATACGGATTACCATCCACTCGGGACGGTTTTCGATACGGGTCTTCGCGTCACGAAGGGCTTCTACTACCTTCAGACGTTTCAGGGCTTCCTGTTTCCGTTGTTGTGACGTATCGTTAGCAGCGGAGTGACGCAGTTCGTATGAAAGCTCATCCAACTGGATACGTGACAGTAACATTTCCAGGGCTTCGGCACCCATTTTCGCGATAAACTTGTTCGCGTCGGTGTCGGGCAGCAACTGGTTTTCGCGGGGCAGCTTGTCAATGATATCCAGGTATTCGTCTTCCGTTAAGAAGTCAAGCGTCTGGACGCCATCTTCGGCTTTAGCACCCGGTTGAACGACCACGTACCGTTCGTAGTAAATAATTTGGTCGAGCTTCTTGGAAGAGATACCGAGCAGGTAGCCAATTTTGTTAGGCAAGCTGCGGAAGTACCAGATGTGAGCAACGGGAACCACCAGTTCGATGTGACCCATCCGCTCGCGACGTACTTTCTTCTCGGTTACTTCCACTCCGCAACGGTCGCAGATGATGCCTTTGTAGCGAATCCGCTTGTATTTGCCACAGTGACACTCCCAGTCTTTTACGGGACCGAAGATCCGCTCGCAGAACAAACCACCCATTTCGGGTTTGTAAGTCCGGTAGTTGATCGTTTCGGGCTGGGTCACTTCACCGAACGAATTCTCGAGAATCGATTCGGGAGACGCCAAACTAATAGTGATCTTCGAGAAGTCGCTATTTAGTTTTTTGTTTTTCTTTAATGACATTTTCAAATATGGTTTTGGAATGAAAATGATGCTGTATTAGGCTTTTCAAAGGAATCAATCAGCCTTTAACCATCGGGATCAGAAAGCGGTTTTACCAACTTTCAAATCGCTAGGGATATCCCTTATTCCAATGCTATTTTACTGGTAACGTGAACCGACTGCTTTAGATTTCAAACGATTACATTTTAAAGTACTTCTTTAAATCCGTAAATCGTTTTTCGAACAGGTACCAGGATAAACTGGCTAGTACCAGTAAGAAAATAAAGCAAAACGTAACGTAAACACTCTGACTACTGGTAATGAGTTGCGTAATTCTGGCTGGCGTGTAAGTCAAAAACTTGGGAACAAATACACTGGGAATAAGCATGTGAAACACGTAGAGTCCGTAACTTATTTTACCAATGTAAATCAACACTTCACTGTTTAAGATCCGGCCGAATATTCCTTTAAATTCCAGACAAGCCCCGCTAACCAAATACATCGAAATAGCCGCAATTGAAAAACGTTTAAATACCAGCACGAACCAGGAGCCTGAATCCAAGGCCAGACAGGCCGCAAACAGTACCAGACCAATGGCTAACGTCCAGTTATTCTTTTTTCGAATTGCTTCATGCGAATCACTACTATTCGTGAACAAGTAGGCAAACAAGGCTCCAATTCCGAAAGCATCTAAGCAGTACACGGTTGCCAATCCGTCCTGACCACTTCCGGATAAAGCCAACAGCACTCTTGATCCCAGCCCAATACCGATAGCTGCCAGTATGAAATAGGGCTGTCGTTTGGCCGGAGACAGCAACAACATCAGCGGCCAGAAAATATAAAACTGTTCTTCCACGGATAAACTCCAGAAGGGCGACAGTAAGTCCGACCAGTTTCCGGTGGAGTCCAGGTAATGATTGTATAAATAGAAAAAGTAATACAGCGGCTGTTTAAAAAGGTCCGTTTCAATCGTGATATGGGCAAACTTGCGTAAGGCAAAAACGCCGAATAAGATCCCGTAATACAGGGGGAAAATTCGTAACGCTCTCCGCACAAAGAAGTTCTTGTACTCAGTTTTGAAACTTCGTTCATTCCGCTCTATCCGGTTTCTCGCCATCATCAAAATACGAGAAACCAAAAAACCGCTAATTACAAAAAATAGAGTAACTCCAATGGTGCCGTTCGGTAATGCATTAATCCAACTATCTTTCGAAAACCAGTGAAAAACAATTACTGATAATACTGCGTAGGCTCGTAGGGAATCTATTTGTTTGAAATACCCGGTTTTTAATTCCATTTATTGGGGTAATTATCACGAGAAGAATGAATCAGGGAAGAAGCTTCTTCCCTGACTAATTCCGCATTTTATTAATCGAGTGTGATCTCTAAAGCCAGACCACGTAATTCGTGAATCAATACATTGAATGATTCCGGAATGTTCGGCTTGGGCAGATTTTCACCTTTCACGATAGCTTCGTACGCTTTCGCACGACCCTGCACGTCATCCGACTTCACGGTCAGGATTTCCTGCAGAATGTGCGAGGCTCCGAAGGCTTCAAGTGCCCATACCTCCATCTCTCCAAAACGCTGACCCCCAAACTGAGCTTTACCACCCAGCGGCTGTTGCGTAATGAGCGAGTAAGGTCCAATCGAACGGGCGTGCATCTTGTCATCAACTAAGTGACCCAGCTTCAGCATGTACATCAGACCTACCGTTACGGGTTGATCGAAACGATCCCCTGATAAACCATCGTAGAGGTACGTACGACCGAACGGAGGCAGACCTGCCGCGTTCAATTCCGTTACTACTTCTTCTTCGGTAGCACCATCGAAGATCGGCGTTGCGTATTTCTTACCCAGCTTTAAACCAGCCCAGGCTAATACGGTTTCGTAGATCTGACCGATGTTCATCCGTGAAGGTACCCCTAGTGGGTTGAGGACGATGTTAACGGGCGTACCATCTTCGAGGAACGGCATATCTTCTTCACGTACAATCCGGGCTACTACCCCTTTGTTACCGTGACGACCAGCCATTTTATCCCCTACCTTCAGCTTACGCTTCTTGGCGATGTATACTTTCGCTAACTGTACGATACCGGCAGGTAATTCATCGCCTACTTCCAGAGCGAAACGTTCCCGTTTGAAGTGACCCGCTACTTCACTACGATTCTTGATGTAGTTTTTCACCAGGGTTACCAGCAATTCATTGAGGTGAGCGTCATCCGTCCAGCCGTTCAGGTCAAGATCCGTCAGCATGTTCACCTCTTCAGGAACGGCATAGTTACTTTCGTCACGGTACGGGTTCTTCTCAGGGAACAAGTACGTTTCGATGTTCGCACGCGTGAAACGAGTCGTTTTCGGCATTACTTCTTCACCGAATTTGTGTTTCACCCCTTGTGAAGCTTTACCTTCCAGCAACGTAGCCAGCTTGTCAATCATCGTGTCCTTGATTTTATTCAGGTCACGGCTGTACTGCTTCATCAGTACTTTGAGGTCCGCTTTCGCTTTCTCGCGTACTTCTTTCTCTTTGCTTGGACGTTTGAAGAGCTTCGTATCAATAACTACCCCTTTGAGTGATGGGGGTGCTTTTTTGGAAGCATCCTTCACGTCACCAGCTTTGTCACCAAAGATGGCACGGAGCAGTTTTTCTTCCGGAGTCGGATCGGTTTCTCCTTTGGGCGTAATCTTACCGATCAGGATGTCACCTTCTTTTACTTCAGAACCGATGCGGATGATACCCGTTTCATCGAGGTTTTTCACCATGTCTTCGGATACGTTCGGAATTTCAGAAGTCAATTCTTCTTCACCCCGTTTGGTATCACGAACTTCCAGGTCAAACTCTTCGATGTGGATCGACGTAAATACGTCATCACGAACGATTTTCTCCGAGATTACAATAGCATCCTCAAAGTTGTATCCTTGCCAGGGCATGAAAGCCACCAACAGGTTACGACCCAGAGCTAGTTCACCTTGTTGCGTAGCGTAACCTTCCGTCAGGATTTGACCTTTCACTACCCGCTCGCCTTTGAATACAATCGGCTTGAGGTTGATACAGGTATCCTGGTTGGTCCGGCGGAATTTCACCAGATTATAGGTACGTACTTCGCTGTCGAAGCTCACCAGTTTCTCTTCATCCGTCAGGTCGTAGCGAACCACTACTTTCGTAGCATCCACGAACTCGATCACCCCGTCGCCTTCTGCTGCCACCATGGCACGTGAATCTTCAGCTACACGAGCTTCCAGACCCGTACCTACGATAGGAGCTTCCGGACGCAACAGCGGTACCGCCTGACGTTGCATGTTCGATCCCATCAAAGCCCGGTTGGCATCATCGTGCTCCAGGAACGGAATCAACGAGGCAGCTACCGATACAATCTGGTTCGAAGCAATATCCATTAACTGCGTTTCAGCAGGGGCTGCCATCGGGAAGTCACCTTCGAAACGCGTTTTAATCTTGTCAACTTTGAAGTTACCCTTGTCGTCAATCGCGGCATTCGCCTGAGCGATGTACTGGCCATCTTCTTCTTCAGCCGTCAGGAAACGTAACTCGTCCGTTACTTTTCCGTCCTTGATCACCCGATACGGCGTTTCAATAAAGCCCATCGAGTTGATTTTCGCGTGCACGCACAACGAAGAAATCAGACCAATGTTCGGACCTTCCGGAGTCTCGATGGTACACAAACGACCGTAGTGCGTATAGTGAACGTCACGAACCTCGAAACCGGCACGCTCGCGAGACAGACCACCAGGTCCCAGAGCTGACATCCGACGCTTGTGCGTGATTTCAGCCAGCGGGTTGGTCTGGTCCATGAACTGAGACAGCTGGTTGGTACCGAAGAACGAGTTGATGACCGAAGACAGCGTACGAGCGTTGATCAAGTCAACGGGTTTGAAATCTTCGTTATCACGTACGTTCATCCGCTCCTTGATGGTACGAGCCATCCGGGAGAGACCGACACCAAACTGAGCGTATAACTGCTCCCCTACGGTACGTACCCGACGGTTTGACAAGTGGTCAATATCATCGACTACCGCTTTGGAGTTGATCAGTCCGATCAGATACTTCACGATGGATACGATATCTTCGGTCGTCAGGACCTTCGTATCCATAGAGATGTCCAGTTGCAGCTTCTTGTTGATCCGGTACCGACCTACGTCACCTAAATCGTAACGTTTATCGGAGAAGAACAGGCTTTGGATAATATCCCGGGCCGTTTGTTCATCCGGAGCTTCCGTATTCCGTAACTGCCGATAAATCTGCTCAACGGCTTCTTTTTCGGAGTTCGCAGAATCTTTCTGCAAGGTGTTATAAATGATGTTGTAATCGGCGATGTTCATATCTTCCTTGTGCAGGATGATCGATTTTACGCCGCTTTCCAAGATCATGTCTACGTCTTCAGCCGATACCACGGAATCCCGTTCCATCAGGATTTCGTTCCGGTCAATCGACATTACCTCTCCTGTATCTTCATCTACGAAATCTTCCTGCCAGGTACGCAACACACGAGCGGCCAGCTTACGACCCAACGCTCTTTTCAGAGCAGCAGGCGTAGCGGGAAGTTCTTCTGATAAGCCGAAGAGGTCAAGAATTTCTTTATCAGAACCGAAACCAATCGCCCGTAACAGCGTCGTAACCGGGAATTTCTTCTTCCGGTCAATGTACGCGTACATGACGTTATTGATGTCGGTTGAGAATTCTATCCAGGATCCTTTGAAAGGAATAATCCGGGCTGAATACAGTTTAGAACCGTTCGTGTGCTTGCTCATCGAGAAGAACACACCCGGTGAACGGTGTAATTGTGATACGATAACCCGCTCGGCTCCATTGATTACAAAGGAACCACGCTCGGTCATGTAAGGAATATTTCCTAAGAAAACTTCCTGTTCAATCGTTTCGAAATCTTCGTTGTCCGGATCTTCACTCCGTAAACGCAGCTTCGCCTTCAGGGGCAATGCATACGTTAAACCCCGGTCGATACTTTCATCAACGGAGTATTTAGGAGGATCAATCGAGAAGTCAACGAATTCGAGAATGTAATTTTCCCGTGAATCAGTAATCGGGAAGTTTTCAGCAAAAACTTTGAAAAGTCCTTCGTTTTTGCGGCGATCCGCCGGAGTTTCCAATTGGAAAAACTCCTTGAAAGACTTGACCTGCAGGTCCAGAAAGTCAGGATAATCGATGACGGCCTGGATGCGGGCAAAGTTGTGTCTGGAAGTTTTGTTTGTTGCCAAGGCACTACGGTTTTAAAGTCCGAATCTGACTATTTGTTACTGAATAAAGAGCGATCGCTGCTTTATTCTCAAATAAGTACCTCGTAGTTGACAGAATTACTTCCCTTTGCGATTCCCCTACGAATGGAATCGTGTTTCAGCAGTAATTCTCGGGGGTAAGAACGCTTGGGATAGACCCTTAGATCATATCAGGCGTGTTGCCTGTATAAGATAGAACGCAATACGTACGCAGTTAGTTTCCAGCCAAAGACTTTTGTAGGTGATGAGCTTAGTACTGGGTATCAGTCCATTAGCTACAAAAGAACGGGTTACTGAAAACTTTAACCTTTTAACGCAGGAAAGACCCAGCCAAATGACCGGGTCTATCTTGTGATAGAATGAATCTTCTATCGTAGCGTGAATTACTTCACTTCTACTTCAGCACCAGCTTCTTCCAAAGATTTCTTCAGAGCTTCAGCTTCGTCTTTGCTTACGCCTTCTTTAACGGCTTTAGGAGCACCGTCAACGAGTTCTTTCGCTTCTTTCAGGCCCAGACCGGTCAGGTCTTTCACCACTTTCACCACTTGAAGTTTACCAGCACCAGCTGACTTCAGGATTACGTCGAAAGAAGTTTTTTCTTCAGCTGCTGGAGCAGCGTCTCCACCAGCAGCACCACCAGCTACCATTACGGGAGCAGCAGCAGCAGGCTCAATGCCATACTCATCCTTCAGGATTTGTGCCAGTTCGTTAACTTCTTTAACCGTCAGGTTTACAAGCTGCTCAGCGAATGCTTTTAAATCTGCCATTTTATTATGCTTTAAATTTTTTCGAAATGATTAAAAACAGAGTGATATATATTCAGGCTTGGAAGCCAAATCAATGTTCAGGGCCAGCTTCGGAAATGGTTTCTTCAGCCGACTTACTGAATTACTCAGGACGCTCAGAAAGCGTTTTGAGGATACCAGCCAGTTTGTTGCCGCCACTCTGCAGACCGCTGATAACGTTCTTGGCAGGTGATTGTAACAGACCGATGATTTCGCCAACGAGTTCTTGTTTCGATTTCAGAGAAATCAGGGTTTCGAGTTGGTCTTCACCAGCGAATACGCTGTAATCAACCGAAGCACCTTTGAACTTAAGTTTGTTGGCTTTACCAGATTCCTTAATGAAATCCTTGATCAGTTTCGCAGGTACTTTACCTGATTCCGTGTGGAACATGATTCCACTGAAACCTTTCAGTACGCCTTCGTTAAAGGCCGAATAGTCCGTATCTAATTGCTCAAGAGCTTTTGCAATCAGCGTATTTTTTACTACCCGGTACTCAACGCCAGCCTGGAAACATTTCCGACGAAGGTCGTTTGTCTGAGCTACAGACATGCCAGCCGCGTCGGTGATATAGAAGTAAGGAGTAGACTTGAACTTTTCAGCCAGCTCCTCAATGATCGCACCTTTTTCTTCTCTCGTCATGACTTACAGACCGTTTACAGTGTTTTTATCGATTTCTACACTCGGGCTCATGGTACTAGACAGGAAGATGCTCTTCACATAGGTACCTTTGGCCGAAGAAGGCTTCAGTTTAACCAGGGTATTGATTACTTCCTGGGCATTCTCAGCCAACTTATTCGCATCAAAAGATACTTTACCAATCGAAGTATGGATGATACCTGTTTTATCTACTTTGAAGTCGATTTTACCGGCTTTCACCTCGCGAACGGCGTTACCTACTTCCAGCGTAACGGTACCAGATTTAGGGTTAGGCATCAAGCCACGGGGACCGAGGATTTTACCTAAACGACCGATTTTAGCCATTACCGTAGGCATCGTGATGATTACATCGATGTCCGTCCAACCACCCATGATCTTTTCGATATACTCGTCCAAACCTACGTAGTCAGCACCGGCAGCCTTCGCTTCTTCCACTTTGTCGG
This sequence comes from Siphonobacter sp. BAB-5385, assembly GCF_002261125.1. Classification (NCBI taxonomy): domain Bacteria; kingdom Pseudomonadati; phylum Bacteroidota; class Cytophagia; order Cytophagales; family Cytophagaceae; genus Siphonobacter; species Siphonobacter sp. BAB-5385. Next base: position 28,199 of record NZ_NMPS01000213.1, read on the forward strand.
GAGTACAAAGAACCAGTACCCGAACGTCTTTACCCGTTCCGTGGGGAAGGGCAACCACGCCACGTACCATTTGATCCGCTTTACGGGGATCTACACCTAAGCGAACGTCAATGTCAATTGAAGCGTCGAATTTGGTGTAAGAAATCTCTTTCAAAATCGCCGCAGCTTTCTCCAGTTCATATGCCTGAGCCTGGTCGAATTTTGAACGAGCTTCTTTTTGCTTTTTAGTTAACTTTGCCATGTTTATGGACTATTTTGGGGTGATGACGAGCTTTCCTACGCGTAGGTCTGCTCTCCCCCGTTGGGAAAATTATTCTTGCCAGGGAGCAGTACCTGAAACCGTGATCCCCATACTGCGAGCCGTTCCAGCAACCATTTTCATAGCCGCTTCGATCGTAAAGCAGTTCAAATCGGGCATTTTCGTTTCAGCAATCGTTTTCACCTGATCCCAGCTTACTGAGCCCACTTTCTTCAAGTTAGGCTGAGCAGAACCCAGTTTCACTTTAGAAGCTTCGAGCAGCAGGTTAGCAGCAGGAGGCGTTTTGATTACGAAATCAAACGACTTATCTGAATAGTAGGTAATCAGTACAGGCAATACCTGACCCATTTTATCTTGGGTACGAGCATTGAACTGCTTGCAGAATTCCATGATGTTCAGACCTTTGGAACCCAGTGCCGGCCCGATTGGGGGCGATGGGTTAGCCTGTCCACCTTTCACTTGCAATTTGACGTATCCGGTGATTTGCTTAGCCATTGTTTGGATAAAATTTTGGGCTGTATCCAGCCCACGTTGCATCTATCGAAAGAAGCAGAAACGAAACTTGGGCAACTCTTTGGAAGCTTGAACTGCCATCTACCCCGGTGGCTCACAACACCCTGGGATAAGCTACGTGTTCGTCTTAGCTTTCTTTTTCTACTTGAGCGTAACTTAACTCGACGGGGGTATTACGGCCGAAGATTTTAACCGTTACGTGAAGTTTCTTCTTATCGTCGAAGATCTCTTCAATGGTTCCTGTAAAGCCGCTGAAAGGACCATCCATTACTTTAACCGATTCGCCTTTCAGGAAGGAGACCGATGAAGCAGAAGTCTCTTCGACGACCTCATCCACCTGACCCAGCATTCGTTTTACTTCAGAAGCTCGCAGGGGAACAGGAATTTTGGAATTCTTGTCTTTATCATTACTACCCAGAAACCCAATTACGCCGGGCATACTGGTAATCAAGTGCATTACTTCTCCGTTGGACAAGTCCGCTGAAATCATGATATAACCGGGGAAAAATGCTTTTTCACGGATGCGTTTTTTACCATTCCGCATTTCCACAATTTTCTCCGACGGAATCAGAATTTGCGGTACAGAGTCCTGTAATTCCTGTCTGGCTACTTCATTCTCCAGATAAGATTTTACTTTCTTCTCCTGACCGGAAACGGCCCGCAAAACATACCAATTCACGTTACTCATATTCTTCTCAGTTTTCAGTTTCCAATTTTCAGTTTTCAGTAAACGCTGCTTGGATGTACCAACTGTAAACTGTAAACTGCCAACCGTAAACGCGTTACTTACTTGGAGAGGCTATAGAAAAGATCCAGCAAATTCTGGAAACCGGCATCCATCAGTCCTACCACGATCGCGAAGATCAATGAAGCAATCAGTACTAACCAGGAGCTTGATTGGAGATCTTTGAACGGAGGCCAGGTGATATGCTGCGTCACTTCGTCCCAGGAAGCTTTAAACAAAGACGTTACCTTTTCCATGTGTTTAGTTTAAAGTTTTCAGGTTTAAAGTTTAAAGTCTGATGAAGAGCTTTCATCAAGGGGTACTTTAAACTTTAAACCTGAAACTTAGTTGCACGGGCACCAGGATTCGAACCCAGACCGAAGGTTTTGGAGACCTCTGTACTACCCTTATACTATGCCCGTGTATGCATGTACTCTTATTTTGGGACTGCAAAAATAGAGTTTTGTTTTGAGTTCGTCAACTATCTGGACAATTATTTTCCAGTAAACTGAAAACTTTTTCTCTATAAATAAAGAAAGCGTCCCGAAACGAGACGCTTTCTTTACGAATATACTAAAATTACAGAATTTCAGTAACCTGACCAGCACCTACGGTACGGCCACCTTCGCGGATAGCGAAACGCAGACCTTTATCCATAGCGATGGGGTTAATCAGGGTTACATCAATCGTGATGTTATCACCAGGCATAACCATTTCTACGTTCTCAGGTAACATGATCTCGCCCGTTACGTCCGTGGTACGGAAGTAGAACTGAGGACGGTATTTGTTAAAGAACGGCGTGTGACGACCACCTTCTTCTTTAGAGAGGATATACACCTCAGCTTTGAAGTGGTTGTGAGGCTTCACTGAACCAGGCTTACAGATAACCATACCACGACGGATATCGGTTTTCTCAACACCACGGAGGAGCAGACCTACGTTGTCACCAGCTTCTCCACGGTCAAGGATTTTGCGGAACATTTCCACACCCGTTACCGTAGATTTCAGGTTTTCAGCACCCATACCCAGAATCTCAACCGGATCACCAGAGTTGATTACACCCGTTTCGATACGACCGGTAGCTACCGTTCCACGACCCGTGATTGAGAATACGTCCTCAACAGGCATCAAGAAGGGTTTGTCGGTTTCACGAGCAGGCGTTGGGATCCAGCTATCAACTGCGTCCATCAGTTGGTCGATGGTTTCAACCCATTTGGGTTCGCCATTCAAGCCACCCAGAGCAGAACCTTGGATTACAGGAATGTTATCACCGTCGAACTGGTAGAAGCTCAGCAGGTCACGGATTTCCATTTCAACGAGTTCCAATAATTCTGGATCGTCTACCATGTCAACCTTGTTCATGAATACAACCAGCTGGGGTACACCAACCTGACGAGCAAGCAGGATGTGCTCACGAGTCTGGGGCATTGGACCATCCGTAGCAGCTACTACGATGATTGCACCATCCATTTGGGCAGCACCCGTTACCATGTTCTTCACATAATCCGCGTGACCAGGGCAGTCAACGTGAGCGTAGTGACGATTTTCAGTTTGGTATTCTACGTGTGCCGTATTGATCGTGATACCACGTTCACGTTCTTCAGGAGCGTTGTCAATTTGGGAGAAGTCTCTCTTCTCGGCCAGACCTTTCTCAGAAAGAACTTTAGTGATCGCAGCAGTCAAAGTCGTCTTACCGTGGTCAACGTGACCAATTGTACCAATGTTGACGTGCGGTTTCGAGCGGTCAAAAGTCTCCTTTGCCATTTTTTAAGAGAATTATCGGTTTCGCGATTGGGTTTAATATTGATGAAAGTGTACTTGCGAAATGAGTCACTTGCACCTTTCCTTACGAAAAAAGTCCCTCTCTATGCGGAGAGGGATTTCGCAATGCCTGATCTTTCAACCTAAACTACGGAAAGAAAGTTTCAGAGCCTTTGAGGGGATTTGAACCCCTGACCTCTTCCTTACCAAGGAAGTGCTCTACCCCTGAGCTACAAAGGCAATAATCTTTACTTACGTTTGAGATTTACAAGTAAGCGGCAAATCTCCGTTGTAATGGGTAAATCTTACGAGCGTAACTGAAACTTTACACAAAAATTCTTCCCGAATGGAAAGAATTTTAAAAACTAAACGCTCAAATGTTTGAGCGGGCGACGAGGCTCGAACCCGCGACCTGCAGCTTGGAAGGCTGCCGCTCTACCAACTGAGCTACGCCCGCATACGACTAAACTAAAATAAGAACCCGACCCAACGGGTTCTTATCAATTGTGGGGCGAGATGGATTCGAACCACCGTAAGCATACGCTAGCAGATTTACAGTCTGCCCCATTTGGCCACTCTGGTATCGCCCCAAATGGTAATTCTTTTAATCTTGTATCAGAGAACTTTTTCCCTTTACCTTCCGGTTTGGAGTTGCAAAAGTATAGTGTTCTTTAGCCCATGTCAAGCCCCTGCTTAAAAAAAGTTCGTCTCCCCCTCTCTGTGTTCAGCTTTACTACAAGCTAAGCCTTTCATTGTCAAACGCTTCACACTTTTGATTCCACTCAAAAAAAAATTTATTCTTTTTGAAAAAAGAGCAGCCGACTCGTCGACTGCTCTTTTCCTGGATTCTGATGAGCCTTAGTTTAGACGAACACCAAAGCTAACGGCCTGTACGCGGGGACCACGTGCTTCCTGATACAACTCATTAAGGTCATATTGGAAAAACAGATCGACAGAGTTACGGAATCCAATTTCTGCCATCAGTCCGTACCGAAAATCGTTCAACCAGTAGCCAGCGTGATTATGGTCTTTCTTGTTATTCTGCGTTTTAGTTTTCGTATAGCTATCCAACCGATAGCCGACGTAGCCCCCCGCCCCAATATGTGAAACGGCTCCTTTGCGGATGGCAATGGTTGGCATTACGGGTACGGTCACGTAACACACGGTAAGTTTACTCTTTTTCAGCGGTTCCGTAAACTCAGTAAATTCAATGCGTTCAGGCCCTTTTCTGGCTACATTATTCCCTTCGAACATAAAGTTATACCAAGTGAACTCAAAGCCCAGTCGCATTCGCAATGCTACGTCTTCACCTTTGATGAGCGTTGGATTCCGGTAAAACCCGAGCGAGAAAAAGCGTGATCCCAGCGGACGTAAATCGTAGTCTTCCGGATTATAATTCAGATCTTCTTTTTTACCGTAAGCGTTTAAGCCAAAAGAAATTACGAAGTTATCCTGATCGTTTTGCCACCACGGACGCGTACGCTTTACTCGTTTACTGCCTTTGTAGTAAACGGTATCTCCGCTCGAAGTAATCCGGTAACCATTCAGCTCAATTCCTACTTTCTCCAGATACTTCTCTCCGTCTATCTCACCCAACGTGATCCGAGTAGTACTCCGCTGTGAAGTGGAATCAATCTTACCGCCGACATCCTTCAGCAAACGATTTACGTCGTAGTTGAGTAGCTTTTTTAATTCCTCCTTATTCTCTCCGTAAATGATAATGCGGGACTTATCTCCCATCACTACAATAATCGAATCCCGAACAATATCACTGGCAGAAGCCATGCCCAGCGTCCCTAGAAAGGCCAGCAAAGCGGTAAAGATGCGTTTCATAAGATATTTCTAACGATTTAACTTCCAGATGTCCAATACGTACAAAAGGTTGCTTAATTCTTTTTAAAAAGATTGTCCTCAGTCCGGGCCATAATCATTTTTCCGTCCAGACCCACTTCTTTCCACTCTCCTTCCTGAATGTGTTTGATACCTTTGGCCAGACGAGAGAAGAATTTACCCTTCGAACGTTTCCCCATCGCTTCGTCTCTGGCTTCACCTGGAGCAGCTTCACTGGTTTCCGTTACTTTGACTATAAAAACTTTGGGTTCTACCGCTTCCTGAGTTTTTGTAACTGCCCGAGCAACCATTTCTTCAGGTGCATTTGTGGCGACGTTTACAGACGGCTTAGTCTCTGCCATTTGTGGCGTAGGACTCACTGTAGGGGTAGCGACGGCGAGCTGTTCTTCAACCGGTACTGGTCGTGTCTTCGGCTCCACAACTTTTGCTGGCTGTGCTTTTCTTTTTGTGATAGCCAGTTCTGCCTGCGGTGTCCGTTCAATAGTTGTCTCGACTGCATTGGGCGTAACCTCAGGTTTTGCTTCTTGCTGAGGAGTAGCGATGGGCTGTACCACTTGAGGTTTTTCTACTGCTAACTCCGGACCCCTGGATGTAGTAGATGGTTGAATCATCCACCAACCCGCTAGCAGCAATACGCCTACGGAAGCCGCTGCCGAGTACCTAGCCCATAAAGGCAATCCTTTCCGCTGCGTATGGCTATTGTTCAGCCGTGACTCCAGCTTATTCCAGGCTTCAGATCGGGGTACTTGCTCGTGATTCTTTAATTTTCCGGCAAACAAGTGGTCAATCGGATGATTTTCTTTCGGTTCTTTCATACGATTAATAATTTATTGACAACCGGGCATCGGTTTCGGTAATGAGCCGTTGTAACAACGCTCTAGCCCGGTGTAATTGCGATTTGGATGTACTCTCGGTTATTTGCAAGGTACGAGCAATTTCTTCATGGCTGTACCCATCAATAGCGTATAAGTTAAATACTGTTCGGTAACCCGTAGGCAGCTGATCTACCAGCTTGAGTAAATCAGCTACTTCAAGCGATGTCTCAGGTAGCTGCGGATCGGGTTCATACAGGATTTCATCATAACTCGTTTGCCAGCCCAGCTGTTTTTTCGAACGCAACGCCATCAGACATTCATTGACTACAATTCGACGAATCCAACCCTCAAAACTTCCCTCCAGCTTAAACTGACTGATGCGTTCAAACACTTTCACAAACCCTTCCACCATGCATTCTTCAGCTTCGTACTCATCTTTGAAATATCTTCGGCAAACGGCTAGCATCCGGGCCGAGTACTTTTCGTACACCCGTCGCTGGGCTTTAGGGTCGGCCTTCTGACAGGCTTTCACCAATTGCTCTTCCGTTTGAAATAAAGATAAAAGTTTCACAAGACGGGATAAGGGTGGTTCTACTGACTCGTAGATGCTGAGCCATCTACAAAGGTTGCAGGGCTTCTTAAAATTTATTGTAAAGTAATAGAAAAATAAAAACCTTCCAGTCAGGGACCGGAAGGCTATCTATCGGCAATAAATCAATCACTATAATTCAACTACTGTTGGGTAATGCCTTTCATGCGTTGCCAAAGAGCTATTTTCTGAGCGTATTCCTTACGGCTGCTACGGTACCAGAAGTAAGCAATCAAAGCCACAATTAAATAAGGCATGACTAGCAGATATAAAATTCCCGTATTCAGGCCAGAACCACTCAGATAATGACCATCACTATACGTACTTTCTACGGAAGCCCGACACATAGCACATTGGGCGAACGTAAGGGTACAGGAAAGCAGTACCAATACACCGGAAGCCAGCAAACGTTTCATTGGTTATGGAAAACTTTATTGGTAATACGGACTAATCATCAAATAAGCAATCACACCTGTTACAGATACATATAGCCATAAAGGATACGTCACTTTCACAATTCGCTTATGCCGTGGGATCTGGTTACTCCAGGCATAATATACCGCCAGTAATACAAAGGGAACAACGATGATGGACAGTACAATATGGCTAACTAAGATAACGTAATAAAAAGTTCGTACGCTTACGCCCGCTCCACCAAAAGCAGTCGATTCGTTGGTCAGGTGGTATAAGACATAAGAAACCAGAAAAAACGAACCGAGTACAAAAGCCGTTTGCATGGCCCGTCGGTGAGCCGTAATGTTCCCCCGCTTGATCATCAAATATCCTATAACCAGCAGAACAGAAGTAGCCGTATTGATAAGGGCATTCAGATGGGGCAAAAGTTTCGTCCATTCACCGAGTTGTAACTTCGGTACCCGTGGATTGAGAAGCACCGCTACCGCCAGGGGGATAGCAACAGATAAAATGCGAATGAGTCGCAGGTAGCTCTTTTGCTTTTCCTGCGGTATCGTCAACGGACTCATTTGGATTCTCGTTTTTTATAAATATCCAGTAATACCCTAATCTCAAGGATTAACCGATCAATTTCTTCTTTATCCTCACCATCATAGTAGCCCCGAATAACGCCCTCTTTATCTACTAGTACCAGTTTGCTGTCATGCGTAAAAGCATCTGCAGTTTGGGCGTTGTCATCCTGTACAGCCAGCTTGTACCCTTTGATAGCCAGTTGATAGATCTGGGGTTTGTTACCCGTTAGAAATACCCACTTGCCAGGTTCAGCATCATAACGTTTGCCGTACGAACGTAGAACTGATGGAGTATCATGCGTAGGATCAATCGAATGGGAAACGATCAACACATTTGGATTATTGATAAACACATCCTGAATGCGGTTTAATTGCGTTGCCATCTTCGGACAAATCGTTGGACAACGACTAAAGAAAAAATCAGCTACTACGATTTTCCCTTTCAGCAGGTCCTGATTTACCCAAGTACTATCCTGATTAAGCAAATGAAACGCCGGAATCGTATGATAAAGTGTATCCTGCTCGGGCTCCCACCAGGCTTTATTTGGGCCATTTTTCTTAATGATCACCTGGTTGGTCAGTGTATCTCGTAACGGAAAATACCGGGGCAGTGAATAGTGATTGACACCCCCAAAGCGAATCCACAAAAAGAATAAAACCGGAATCACTAACATCAAGATTAGGATTCCGGCTTTTTTAATATTCCACATAGCTATTGCTCCTCATGAAGCGTACATACGCTTCTGAATCGTTCCAGACTAAACGCTTAGTAAGAAGAGATGAAACCACCTTCCAGCAACAAAGCCAGTACTAACCACGCAATGAAAACGAGCGGGACAATAATGGTCCAGAATAAACTCTTGGTTTCACCCGACAAGTGCATGAATTCACCCATGATGTATGCAGCCTTTACAATGGTCATAATCACGAAGATGGATACCTTCAACAAGTGCATGTTGTGGGGCAAGGTAAACGCTACGACGAATTCGAGAACCGTAATGAGTAATAGAATCCAAAAAGTACGCCAAATCTTTTTCGTTTGCGGCTTGGCTACCATCTTGCCATCCTTCTCTACATATTCATTGTATTCCGATGCCATATTTCTTTTCGATTATACCAGGTAAAAAAATGTAAATACAAAGACCCAGACGAGATCCACAAAGTGCCAGTACAGACCAACTTTTTCGACCATTTCGTAATGTCCGCGACGCTCGTAAAGCCCCATACAAACATTAAAGAATACGATGATGTTCAAAACAACGCCAGAGGTTACGTGCGTACCGTGGAAACCCGTAATAAAGAAGAAGAAATCAGCAAAAGGTTGCGGACCATACTGGTTCACATGCAGGTTAGCTCCGAATACATCTTTCGTTACCTGTACACCATTGATTACGTCCGTTAAAGTAGTAGGCGTATCAGTACCCGTAATGAAGTGACCCCACTCCCAGGCTTGTGAGCCCAAAAAGGTGATACCACCCAAGATCGTCCACAGCATCCATTTTTCAACATCAGCTTTGTCTTTCCGGTGACCAGCTTCAACCGCTAATACCATCGTTACTGAACTAAAAATCAAAATGAAGGTCATCAATCCTACGAAAACCAGAGGTAACTGATACCCGTGGAAGAAAGGAACCGCTTCAAATACGCGTTCTGGAATTGGCCAGTACTGATTCGAAAAAACGAATTTGTCAATTTCTCCGTCGTATGCTGGGTGGGCATAACGCACCAGCCATATGCAATTAACAGGCCGGAGAAAGAAAAGGCATCTGATAAGAGGAACAACCACATCATCAGTTTACCATAGCTGGCTTTCATCGGTTCGGCACCGCCCAGCCATAGTTGTTTCGGTTCAGCAGCAGCATGTGTTGCCATGTACGCTAATTCAGTTTACAGTTAATAATTTCGTTTTTCGCTCCGTTGAGAGGCGTAATATCGTGGCTTTTTACTAGCGGAAATTCAGCAAGAAGATGAAAAGGTAGAGCCACAAAGCATCTAAAAAGTGCCAGTACATCGCTGCCATTTCAATACGGTCTCTTTTTTTCGCGTGGATTTGCATTCGCCAGGCTGCCACAAAAGCAAAGATTAAAACAATCAGACCACTAATGATGTGCAGGCCGTGAATAAAAATCAATACGTCAAAAAAAGAAACAGCTGGATTACCAACCAGGAATAATTTCTGATGAACTAACTCGTAGAAACCTTCTACTTGCAGGTACAGAAATACCAAGCCGAGTGCAAAAGTAATCGAAATCGCTGTTTTGAGTTGGCCAATTGGTCTTTTTTTGCAGCTCGTACCGATAAATGCATAAAAAGACTACTGATCAACAGAACACCAGTACTATACCAGAAAATCATTGGTATTTCAAACTCAAGCCAGTTCCCTTCAGCCCGGCGTACTAAATACGCACTGGTCCAGCCCGCAAAGGACATGGTGATGGCGGCAATCGTTAGCCAGAGCATGAATTTCTTAGGATGAAAAGAAAAGGTGGGTTTGGCTTCTTCCATCAAACTTGGGGCAGATGTTATTTCAGTATTCATGACGATGTAAATGCTGCGATTACGTTAAAAAAGCTACGTTAAGCTTTATCCAGTAAAAATACGATTTGGAGAATCGGCAGATAGGTAATGGAAACGAAAAACAAACGACGGGCGGCGGCATCACTGATTTCCCGCTTTAAATAGAACGCATGACCCAGGAAAAGAAGTCCACCAATGGTAGCGATAATCGCTGAAGTCATACCTGTAATGCCTAACTCATAGGGAATCCAGCCTAACGGTACCAGGAATAAGGTATAACCAATGATAGCCCGGGCGGTTTTTGCTCCTTTGTCTCCTTTGTAGGGTAATAACTGGATTCCCGCCTGTTTGTAATCTTCATCGATCATCCAGGCCAATGCCCAGAAATGTGGGAACTGCCAGAAAAACTGAATGGCAAATAATACGCCAGGCTCCCAACCAAACTGATTCGTAGCAGCTACCCATCCAATCATGGGAGGCAAGGCTCCGGGAATGGCTCCTACAAATACGGCAATCGGTCCTGAACGTTTTAACGGCGTGTAAACAAACCCGTATAAGATGACCGAAAGAATGGCTACGATAGCCGAACGAAAATTGAAGAAATGGACAAACAGAAAAAGGCTGAATACGGTCAGCAACAAACAGTAGATAGTGGCTTCGCGTACCGTCAGTCGTCCTGAAGGTAAAGGCCGATTCCGCGTACGTTTCATCAACGCATCGCTATCCTTTTCATAAATCTGATTAATGATGTTCGAAGCTGCTGTAATGAAAAATCCGGCAATTGTAATCAGAATCAGTTTCGCCCAGTCTACTTCTTTAACAGCCAGATAATAACCAAAGGCTCCGGATAAAGCAACAAAGCTACTCAGGCGATGCTTGAGTAATTCAACATATGCTTTCGCTTTTTCCTGCCAGGTAAGTTCTAATACACTCGTTTTTACTTCAGACATTGCTCGTTCCTAAGGCCGCTGAATAGGGATCAGTCGATGCCGCTTTAATGGTACCGAACACACGTTCGGCATTCAACAGTAAATAAGCTACAAATTGGACGCCCAGCATGATCAATGCCAGCGTAAGGTGTACGGGTTGTAAGTAAGCCGGAATGGAGAAATACGCCATGCCGATACCCGTCAGAATTTCAATAACTACCAAAGCCAGCATCGCTTTAGCGTATGATTTTAGCAATCCATCCTGACGAGTGTGTTGCCACAGGGCTTTAATAAACCAGCCATGAACGAAAAGCACAACCAAAGAAAAGGACCGGTGTACATAAAACCAGAGTCCGGATTGACTAGCCTGTTCAATCCATTGGCTACGATTCTCATAACCAATCCTGAAGATGACTTCATCAATTGCTTCGCGTACCTGCGTCCCCATTAACACCTGAACTACCGAAAGAGCAATAGCCCAGCCCAGTAATCGGTTTAATAAAGGTTTATTCCGTACCTTCTCCACTTCCGTTACTCTCGAATAAGCTTTGGCTACGGCGTAAATCAGTACAAAGATAATAACAATTGCCACCAGCATGTGTAGCGTAACCATCAGAGGTTTCAATTCCGTGGAAACAACTTTGGAGCCTAACCAGCCCTGGAAACCCATCAGTATGAACCCTACAAGCGAAAGCCAGACTAGGGAACGATCCTGTTTCCAGTACTTGAATGACGCCAGTAAAGTGGCAAACACGAACAGGCCGGCTAGTACACCAACCAGTCGGTTCACGTATTCCGTCCAGGTTTTCACTGGATTAAATAGTACCTCTCCTTTCAGTTTGGCTCCAAAAATTTCCTGATAATTGGCAGGTAATTGTGAGATATCGGTAGGTGGTACCCACGTTCCAAAACATCGGGGCCAGTCGGGGCAACCCATACCCGCTCCCGTACTTCGCACCACGCCACCTGCTACGACGACTAAGTAAACAACGACAATCGTAGCAATGCCTAATTTTCTAAAGTTCATAGCGGCACTGTTCCTTCTACTGGGTAACAAAGATACGACCGAAATTATTCCCCCGATAAAAAGATTTCAATCCATTCTTTCACTTGAATTTCAGAAACTATCAAAACAAAGAAAGGGCTCTTTGGGGAGCCCTTTCTTTCCAATGTATTTGGTCAGCCTCAAAATTAATGACCGCCTGACTTGGCAGACACTTCTTTCTGGAAAACGTGCAACTCTTCAATAGCTTTCTCTAAAGCAATTTGCTCCGTTTCTTCCGGTAAGTTAGACTCAGGAGTCGAAGAGAAAGGTACCGTTTGAGGAATGTAATCTTCTACTGCACCTGGTTTCGAATAATCGTAGGGCCAACGGTAGACCGCAGGAATAGGTCCTTCCCAGTTTCCGTGACCTGGTACTACCGGAGCCGTCCATTCGATCGTATTTGAACGCCAGGGGTTTTGAACGGATTTCTTACCCTTGAACATTGAGTAGAAGAAGTTCCAGGCAAACAGACCTTGCGAAGCGAACGTGACGATAGCTGCAATACTGATGAACATGTTCAAATCAGCAAAAGAGTTCGTTAGATCGTACGTTGAGAACGAGTAGTAACGACGGGGGAATCCAGCAATACCGATATAGTGCATGGGGAAGAACACGCAGAATACCCCAATAAATGAAAGCCAGAAGTGAATATAACCCAGCGTATCATTCATCATACGACCATACATTTTAGGGAACCAGTGGTAAACCCCAGCCATCAATCCAAAGAATGAGGCAGAACCCATTACTAAGTGGAAGTGAGCTACTACAAAATACGTATCGTGTAATTGGATATCCAGAGCAGCGTTACCCAGGATAATACCCGTTACCCCACCTGCGACGAAAAGCGATACCAGACCGATCGAGAACAACATAGCTGGCGTAAAGACGATATTACCTTTCCACAGCGTAGTGATGTAATTAAAGGCTTTTACAGCAGAAGGTACCGCAATGATCAGCGTCAGGAACATAAAGACCGAACCAAGGAACGGGTTCATACCTGATACGAACATATGGTGAGCCCATACGATAAAGGCCAGCAACGTAATACCTAACATGGAACCAATCATGGCACGGTAACCGAAGATAGGTTTACGAGAATTCGTAGCAATAACTTCAGAAGTAATACCAAGAGCTGGTAACAATACGATGTATACCTCAGGGTGACCTAAGAACCAGAATAAGTGCTGGAATAAAACCGCCGATCCACCTTGTTGTGGTAAAGCTTCACCACCAATATAGATTTCGGAAATATAGAAGCTCGTACCGAAGCTACGGTCAAAAATCAATAACAGAGCTGCCGCTAATAATACTGGGAATGAAAGCAAACCCAATACCGCTGTCAGGAAGAATGACCAAATTGTCAAAGGAAGCTTACTAAAAGACATTCCCCGAGTCCGCAGGTTGATAATGGTCGTAATGTAATTCAAACCTCCCATCAACTGAGAAACAATGAACAACGCCATTGAAATCAACCAAAGCGTCATCCCCATACCTGAACCATTAGAAGCCGTTGGAATAGCTGATAAAGGCGGATAAATTACCCAACCACCTGCGGCAGGTCCCGTTGAAATGAACAGGGAAGCAAACATAATCAAACCGGCTACCAGGAAGAACCAGAACGAAAGCATATTCAGGAATCCGGAAGCCATGTCACGTGCTCCAATTTGTAAGGGAATCAGGAAGTTTGAGAACGTACCGCTCAAACCTGCCGTCAGTACGAAGAATACCATGATGGTACCGTGCATCGTAACCAGAGCCAGATAGAATTCCGTTTCCAGCTTACCTTCTGCATTGATCCAGTTGCCTAAAAGCCAACGCAGTCCATCCAGTTTCAAATCAGGAAAACCTAATTGAAGACGGAACAAAATAGAAAGCAATCCACCAATGAAAGCCCAGATAATACCCGTTACCAGGTACTGCTTAGCAATCATTTTATGGTCTTCCGAGAAGACGTACTTCTGGATGAAATTTTGCTCGTGATGCTCATGCTCGTGCTCATGAACGCCATGAACGTCGTGATGATCGTCGTGAGTCAGTGCCATATCTTCTTTTTTAGTTTTTAAGATGCAGAATTAACGTAGGGAAGCGGTAGCACCCGAAGCCGCAGCCGTACTATCAGCCGGAGCTTCACCTTCAGGGGCAGACTCACCCGCAGGAGCTTCTTCAGCTGACTCCGTATACTTCATAGCTTTCGCTTTCAACCGAGCCGGTACGCGATCCAGATAACTAGTGTTGGTAGCCAGGAATGATTTTTGGGTTTTCAACCAAGCTTTGAAATCATCTTCTTCCAATACTACTACGTTCATTTTCATAGAGAAGTGACCCTGGCCACAAATCTCCGTACAATTGAGACGATACTCAAACTTAGGATCGTTCGTCTCGGCTTTCATCTCATCTGTAGTTTTCGTTGCCGTAAACCAGAATTTAGTAGGCATACCCGGCACAGCATCCATTTTCACCCGTAAGTGAGGAAGGAATACGCTATGCAATACGTCACGAGCACGAATTTTCAATAATACAGGTACTCCTTTAGGGAGATACAAGGTATTACTGATTACATCATCAAATGCAGCTTCATCCGACAGATCGATACCTACTTCGTTTGTAGCATCAATCAGTTTGTAGTTGTAGCTACCCAACTTGTTATCATCTACGCCAGGATAGCGGGCAATCCAGTTGAATTGCTTTCCCGTTACTTCAATCACGTAAGCATCCGCAGGTGCTTCCGTAGTGATGTCACGCCATACACGCCAGCCCATGAATACCATGATAGCCATGATAATAGCCGGGATTACCGTCCAGGCTAACTCCAACCGGTGGTTAACCGGATAGAACGTTGCCCGACGTTTCGGATCATACTGATACTTAAAAGCGAACGCAAACAAGAGAACGCTCGTAAGGAAGAAAGCAACCGTAACGATTCCCATGAACCACCAGAACATTGTATCGATCTCTTTACCATGAGTCGACGACGGATCAGGCAGGAAGTTAGGAGTTGCTTCAATAAAAGACCATACCCCTGCAATGCTACCCACTACGAACACAATCGGCAGTAAAGCCGCATTGATTTTGTTTGCTAATCCCGGTTCATTGCTTGACGAAGTCGAAGCGAAACCTTTGGTGAATACGGACATTCGGTTGAGTACTACCACCGTAAGCACCAACAGAACGGCCGCCAGCAAACCAACGATATAAACCATGACAATCTTTGTTTTTGATACTTTTCTATTTCAGAACACCTATCGCAAATGCAACGTTCGATCCGATTACTAAATATCGTGATGAACGGCTTCTTCCAGCATGGGGTGGTTTTTCGCCACTAACGAAGCTTTTGTCAACTGAGCCGAGATCACGTAGATAAAGGCACAGGCAAAGAATAACGTCGTACCCCATTCAATCAGTCCAAATCCTCCGTTTGCTCCTACCAGACCCGGCATCATCATTTGATAGAAATCAAAATAGTGAGCAATGATAATGGCAAAGGATCCTACTTTCAGGAATGTGAAGTTCCGTTTTGCATCACGCGTCATGAACCACAGGAAGGGTACCAGGAAGCCCATGAACAGGTTGATGAAGAAAGGAGCTTTGTAGATACCACCGTATCCGCCGAAACGCTCTTTGTAGTAGATCGTCTCTTCTGGAAGGTTAGCATAGTAGATCAACAGGAATTGAGCAAACCACACGTAGGTCCAGAAAATTGAGAAGGCAAACATGAATTTACCTAAATCGTGTAAATGGTTTTCGTTTACAGCGGGCAGGTAACCTTTTTCTTTCAGGAAGATTACGCTTAACGTCGTAACAGCCAGACCAGTTACGTGCCAGGAAGCAAAGTGATACCAACCAAACATAGTTGAGAACCAGTGCGTATCAATGGACATCGCCCAATCCCAGGCACAAGTAGAAGACGTTACGGCAAAAACAAGGATGAAGATCCGGGATAGATACTTCATTTTATACCACCATTCCGTACCTCCAATAGCATCTTCCTGTTTTGAAAGATTACGCAGGTATACCCACAATCCATACCATGAACCTAAATAAAGAACGGTACGGATTAAGAAGAAAGCATTATTCAAATACCAGCTTTTACCGGCAATGATTGCATCATAATGTTCGCTTTCAGGATCCATGATTCCTTCGTGACGCCAGTGGAAAATCTCATGTCCAAAGGCAACATAAAGAACCAGCATGATCGCTCCCGAAAAGGGAATGAAAGCCGGGAAAGCTTCAGGAATACGTTTGATGATCGAAGACCATCCAGCCCACGACAGGTACTGGATAGCCACAAAAAACATACCGATAACTGAAATACCAGTAAAGAATTCTGCATTCATCCAGAGGTTGCCTACTACACGTTTACCCCAGGCGGGCAAGCCGTGATGAGCTTCGTGTCCATGAGCGGCGTGTTCTGCGTGCTCATGTACGTGATTAAGTCCAATTCCCCAACCTTTTGCTACTAAAAACGCACCAATCAAAAGAGTAGCCAGACCTGCCAGCATACCGATAATCAGCTTACGCTTTGAAGAGGAGGTAAAGTCATACCATTCTTCCATCTCCGCTGGATCAAAATGGTGATTGTGCTCTGCCATTATACTTTCGTTATTCGTTATCAGTTGTTCGCTAATCGTCAATAAACCATTAACGATTCCCAGTTAACTCTTTAATAGATTAGGGTTGTTGCTGAAGTTTGTGCACGTACTGAACGATTTTCCAGCGATCTTCAGGTGATACCTGCGAACCATGAGGCCACATCCGGCCTTTTCCGTAGGTAATGACGTGATAGATATGTCCGTCGTTCAGATCTTTCAGGGCGTCGCTTGAATACACGGGTACCCCGCCGTATTTTTTTCCTACAATACCATCGCCTTTACCCGTACCACCGTGGCAGTGCAGACAATAACGACCGTAGAGCAACTCGCCCTGCTTCAATGATTTGTCAGTAGTAGGAATCGGGTTCGAAAGAACTGCTTCTGACATGGCAATACTATCAGCCGGAACGTTCCGTGCGATCAGATCCATCCGTTCCAAAGCCGACACCGTCGTATCGCCGAGCGTCGTCGTATAACTTTGCTGAGGAATAGTGCCTTTTACGGGTACCCGCATGTTCAGGTTACCTTTTCCCGTTGCACTATTGATGGGGTTCGCATCAATCTGTGACAGGGGTTCGTAGCCTACGGGATAGTACATGTTAGGAGCAAATTCCCAGGCCTGGTGTTGAGGATCACGTTTCAGGGACGCCAGCAGAACCACCACAAGGGAAGCTGCAATCCACACAAACGGTAGGTATTTTTTCATTGTCCAATCAAGTTGATATTAACGCTCGATAGAATGGCACCTGCAAACAGGTGCCCTATCCTTTCACTTAGTCTTCTTCCTCAACGATTTCTTTTACGTTGATTTCAATGGCACCGGTTTCCCGAAGAGCCTTCTCAATCTCAGCTTCTGATTTCTGGTTGGAAGCCGTATCAATCGCCATTACGAACTTATCGTCAGTACTACGCAAATCGAAAATTACCGCCTTGTTACCCCACCACAATCCATTGGTAATGAAGAAGGTAAATACCATACCAAAGGCCGTAAACAATACCGTAAACTCAAACATGGGTGGAATAAAATCCGGCAAAGCATAATAATCTTTACCCCCAATGTTCATAGGCCAATCTAAACGCATGGTATACAGCGTAAAGACAAACATCGTTATCAAACCCAGCGTACCGAACATGAATGCAACCATCGGAATCCGGGTCCGTGGGTGACCAATCGCCTTGTCCAGACCGTGTACAGGGAACGGAGTATAGACGTCATGAATCTTGATGCCGCTGGCCCGTACCGTTTTCACGGCGGCCATCACCTCGTCATCATCATCGTACACTCCTACTAAAAATCTCTTGTTGGTATCCATGAGGATTGAATGCTTTTTCCTTGAATTAAGCTTATTCGGTTACGTGTTGACCAGGTTTTTTCGAGCTGGGTTTCACTTTGTAAGGGAAACGCTCGGAAGAACTCTTCATGACTGCTTTTACTTCCGCCATATTGATTACGGGCAAGTATTTGGCAAACAACAGGAACAGGACGAAGAACAGACCGAAGGTGAAAACGTAATCCCCGATGTCAATCAGCGTCGGTGAGAACATAGCCCAGCTGGAAGGGATATAATCACGGTGCAGAGACGTTACGATAATTACGAAACGCTCAAACCACATACCGATGTTTACCACTACAGCTAAAGCAAATGTCCAGGTGATACTCCGGCGAATGCTACGAATCCAGAACAGCTGAGGCGTAACTACGTTACAGGTCATCATCGCCCAGTAAGCCCACCAGTAAGGTCCGGTAGCCCGGTTAATGAACGCATACTGTTCGTAACTAACCCCTGAATACGCTGCAATAAAGAACTCCGTGATGTAAGCGATACCTACGATAGAACCCGTAACGGTGATGATTTTATTCATCGTCTCGATGTGCTCAATCGTAATGTAATCCTGCAGTTTAAACGTCCAGCGTACAATCAGCAACAGGTTGTTTACCATGGCAAAACCTGAGAAAATAGCACCTGCTACGAAGTACGGAGGGAAAATCGTCGTGTGCCAGCCTGGAATAACAGACGTAGCAAAGTCAAAAGATACGATCGTGTGTACCGAAAGTACCAGCGGTGTAGAGATACCTGCCAGGATCAGCGATACATATTCGTAACGAGCCCAAGTTTTCGTATTTCCATTCCAGCCCATAGAAAGCAAGCCGTAAATGTATTTGGAAACTTTGCTTTTGGCACGGTCACGAATGGTTGCTAAGTCCGGAATCAAACCTGCATACCAGAACAGGCAGGATACGGAGAAGTACGTTGAAATAGCAAATACGTCCCAAACCAGGGGTGAGTTAAAGTTTACCCACAACGAACCGTACGTATTAGGGATAGGGATACACCAGTAAGCTAACCAAGCCCGACCGGCGTGCATTAAAATGAAGCTAGCGGCACAAATAACGGCGAAGATCGTCATGGCCTCTGCTGCCCGGTTAACGGACGTCCGCCACTTTTGACGGAACAGCAGAAGAATCGCCGAAATCAGCGTACCTGCGTGACCAATACCTACCCACCATACGAAGTTGGTAATGTCCCAGGCCCAACCAACGGTTTTATTCAAACCCCAGTTACCCAAACCATCCCACCAAGTCCAGAATACCGAAACCGTACCCACGGCTAGAACCAGCGAGGAAATAGCGAAAACGATCTTCCACGAGGTAGTCGGTTTTCCTTCTACCTGCCGGCATACGTCCTCGGTAATGTCGTGGTAGGATTTTCCACCTGTCACCAAAGGAGGCCTTACAACAGCACTGACGTGTGACATATTTCTAAATTTTCAGAGTTTCTATTGAATAATATGATCCCTTCTGACGGGCCGAAACTCGTCAGAAGGGATGAGAAATCGGTTACGCGTGTTCTTTTACTTGCTTATGCTCGTGACCTTCTCCGTGACCCAGCTCTTTTTTGTTGGGAGCTACGGAATCGGCGAAATCTTTGTTACGTACTTTCGTCAGATAGCTGATCTGGGGCAGTACGTTGATTTCTTCCAGCATGGTAAAGGCACGTCCTTCTTTTTCTACCGCCAGCAGTTGAGAAATGTTACTTTCCGGATTGTTCATGTCACCAAAAACAATCGCTCCTGTGGGGCAAGATTGCGAACAAGCCACCTGTACTTCATTCGCGTAAGGTCTGCGACGCTCTTTCTTTGCTGCCAGTTTGGTAGCTTGGATACGTTGTACGCAGAACGAACATTTTTCCATTACCCCACGGCTACGAACCGTAACTTCAGGGTTGATGACCATTTTACCCAGGTCATTGTTGAAGTGGTAAGGGAAACGATCTTCATCAAAATATTTGAACCAGTTAAACCGGCGTACTTTATACGGACAGTTGTTGGCACAGTAACGCGTACCGATACAACGGTTGTAAGTCATTTGGTTCAGACCCTCGTTGCTGTGCGTGGTAGCCAATACCGGACATACCGTTTCGCAGGGAGCATTCGAACAGTGCTGGCACAACATGGGCTGGAATACGACTTCCGGATTCTCAGCCGCTGATTCCAGCGTCTTCAATTCCTGGAATACGCCTTCGTCTTCCGTGGGTTGTACGGATGAATAGTAACGGTCAATGCGAATCCAGTGCATTTCACGACGCATTACTACTTCTTTACGACCGACTACGGGCACGTTGTTTTCCGCCTGGCAACTTACTACGCAGGAACCACAACCTGTACACAGGTTCAGGTCAATGACCATTCCCCAACTGTGATTTTGTTTTTCGTGACCATTCCAGAGGGAAATGTCGCCAGGACTTTTGCTTCCTTCAGAGGTAGCAATTTTCGGTTGGAACCGTCCTGCTTTGACATTCTCCTGGTATTGAGCCAGTACTGTTTCCTGTACGACAGACTCACGAGCCATGACGGTGTTGTGCGTCTGCGTCTGAGCAATACCCCACTTATAGGTTTTACCCGTTGGCGTTACTTTGATTTCAGCACCCGCTGAGTTGATCCAGGGATAGATGTTTTTCCCAACACCATCCGCTGCTTTACCCGCTTTCTGACGACCGTATCCAATCGCGATACCGACCGTATCAACCGTCTGACCGGGTTGGATCAATACTGGAAGTTCGATGGCTTCTTTACCAGCGATTTCCAGCGTTACCATATCATTCTGAGCTACACCCAGTTTATCCGCCGTTTTCTGAGAAATCGCAGCGTAGTTATCCCACGTGGCTTTCGAAATCGGATCGGGGCATTCCTGTAACCAGGGGTTGTTCGCTTGTGAGCCTGTACCCATGGAAACTTTTTCGTACGGCATGAATTCAATAACCGTAGAAGAAGCTTTATACGTACCACTAATCTTACCCAGGGCCGTCAGCAGATCCGTCGTTGCAACCGGAGCCGCAGGGGTAGTTCCTTTACCAGGTTCGAATACCCCTTCGTACAAGGCTTTGTTCCAGGCTTCTTTACTTCCCGTTTTCAGGATGTTAGTAGCCCAGTTTTTCGTCAGAAACTCGTAATAATCAGCGTTTTGTCCAGCCCAGGTTAATAAAGAAGACTGAGCCTGACGTGTACTGAAGATCGTTGAAATCGTCGGTTGGATGATCGAGTAGAAACCGGGTTTGGGTTCCGCATCACCCCATGATTCCAGAAAATGAGAATCAGGAGCCACGTACTGACACAGAGCAGCCGTTTCATCAGCCCGATCCGCAAACGATACGCTTACCTTCGCCCGTGAAAGAGCATCGGCGATTTCTTTACCGCGGGGGCTATCGTATACGGGGTTAGCACCGTAGAAGATTACCGCGTCAACCTGTCCACCTTTCAATTCATTAACGAACGTATTGAAAGCGGCATCGTCACCTTGCTTGTAGTTGCTCGTGCCGGCAATCGTCGTACCGTAGTTACCTAAAACCTTGTTGATTTCAGCTACTACTGTTTGTACGTTCGGATCATTTGAACCTGATACCACTAGAGTCGTACCCGGAGCAGCAGCTTTCAGATCTTTCGCTGCTTTTTCAAGGAATTCGATTTTTACATCAGCCGTGCTGGCAGAACCGCCCACCAGACGCAGCAGCGTAGAAGCTACTAATCCAGATTGAGAAGGTTTCACCCGTCCACGGTAATCAGCATTGGAAGCCGTCAACGTCATCAACGTACTGAAATCGTAGTGACGTGACATTTGCTTATTGCCATTTTTCGCCGAAGAAAGACGACGACCTACGGCCCACTGCTTCGAGAATTCATCCGGAGAAATCCAGCTACCCAGGAAGTCCGCGTCTAAACTTACGATTACTTTCGCTTTGCTGAAATCAAAAGCGGGCAACTGGCCACCGTGTACCTGCGTGAGTCCATATGCCGAATTCGGATCATACGACACGTGTACCGTCGAAGGGTATTTCGCCTTGAACGTTTCGATAACGGCTTTCGTAGTCGGACTTAAAATCGTATTGGATACAATCCGAACATTGCGAGCAGAGGCCAGAGCCGCTACTACTTCTTTATCCAGAGCTTCCCATTCGATTTTCTTGCCACCCTTTTGAGCTTCTTTCAGCTTCTCATTGTCGTACAAACTCAATACGGAAGCCTGCACACGCGTACCGGTTCCGCCTTGAGATACACTTGAATTCGGGTTTCCTTCAATCTTGATGGGTCGTCCTTCGCGGGTTTTCACCAGGATGGCACTATAATCACCTCCATCTACATACGTTGAAGCGTACCAGTTTGCAATACCTGGCTCAACGTCTGAAGGTTTATTTAAGTAAGGAATGACTTTCCGTACCGGAGCCTCGCAGGCAGCCAGCGAAACCGCTGCTACACCAAAGCCCAACATTTTCAGGAAGTCACGACGGTAGGTTCCACCTCCGTCGGTAATGTCTGATGAATCAGCAAATTCGCGATGAGCGTTTTTTACGAACTCGGGATCGTTTCGTAACTCCTCAATTCCTCGCCAGTATCGCTTCGTAGTATTTTCCATTCTCTTAGAAAAACTCGTGTTGGGAAAGGCGGCTTCCAAAGAAAGCCGCCCTGTTATATTAATAGTGGCACTTCGAGCATTCCAGCCCTCCGATGTCAGCCACTTTCATGTCTTTCACACCTTCTTTTTTGTGAATCTCAACCAGTTTGTCGTAGTACTGGTTGTCTTTCGCATTCACACTGGTTTTCCGGTGACAATCGATACACCAGCCCATCGTCAGCGTAGAGCGTTGCTCAATCACTTCCATTTTTTCCACTTCACCGTGGCACTGCTGACATTGCAGACCGCCTACGTTTACGTGTTGAGAGTGATTGAAGTAGGCCAGATCAGGCAGGTTATGCACGCGAATCCACTCGATAGGTTGATCTTTCTCGATAGCCCGGTAAATTTTTTGAATTTCAGGGGAAGAAGTTTTGATAGCGTTGTGGCAGTTCATACAAATATTCGGGGAAGGAATATTTGCCTGCTTACCTTTATTAACGCCGGTATGGCAATAGTTACAGTCAATCTTATACTCGCCTGCGTGTAGCTTGTGCGAGAATGCGATCGGCTGCTTAGGAGCATACCCCTGGTGAATACCAATACCATACATACCATCGATGCTAACCTTACCCGCTAAAAGGACGAATAAAAGCAGAGCTCCTGTACGGAAGGCCGGGCTGTTACCCAGTTTACCCGTGCTTTCTTTCAGACGAGCGAAGAAAGGAATCTTCTGAGCTTCGGGTGAAGAAGGATCTACCGTAGCCAGACGACTCAGTACGGTCAGAATACCGAACAGAGCAATCAGCATCAGAATCATGACTACCAGCAGAGCAACCAGTACCACACCAAAGAAACCGGATGACTGCTCGCCACCACCACTTTGGGCTACTTGTTGCGGAGCACCATCGCCAGTTCCGCCAGTTTTTGCTTCACCACCTTTGTTCTTTTGATCTACATAGGCCAGAATGCTCTTGATGTCGTCGTCGGAAAGACTTCCGAAAGCCGTCATCATGATAGGCTTGTACTGATCGTAAAGTTTAGTGGCTTGTTCATCACCACTGGCCACCATACCGGCCGGGTTCTTAATCCATTTAATCAACCAGGCTTCGTCATGCCGTTCGTTGACACCTTTTAAACCGGGGCCGATTAGCTTATCCGCTCCCACACTGTGACAGGATGCACAGTTGTTGGTGAAGAGCTGTTCGCCTTTTGCGGGATCCTGTGCAAAGCCGGACGTGCTACCCCACAGCGTCAGGACGATAGCTGTTGCGGTCCCGAAGAAGTAGCTAAGTGCTCGTTTGATCATAATACTTTTCAACTTTTATTTTCAGTACGGTATGCCCGTATAGACCCATTCCGGGCTCACAAAACTACAATCGGATCGTTGTTCTTCAAACTCAAGAATTTTCCCGAACGTCAAAACAAGGAGAAAAATATTTATTTAAATTCTTTCTAAATAACCCGAAAAACCTGTGAGTGGCTTTTCATACTTTCCGCACTTCCCATTGACAGTCAATCTTCAGCTTCAAAAAACTATTCTAGCTTCTTATTTGATTATCAATTACTTGCAAGGTTTTAATCAAGCAATTTCTAGCTTATGGCCAACTTATTCTCCGAATAAAACAAATACTCCCGGCTTTTGGCCGGGAGTATTGAGCATACCGTTTAAGAAATTAAGACTTGCAAGCTGGGCAGGTACCCTGTACCAGAAGATTGATTTCCTGACGTTTATATCCTTCGGGTAAATCCAAACTCGGAATTCGGACTTCATCCAGACAAGTCGTTTGTCCACAGTCCAGGCACTTGAAGTGTACGTGGTCATGATGGTGTTCATGATCTTCCGCCTGACAGTCAGATCGACACATGGCGTACTTCACGGTACCTTCATCATCGAGCACTTTATGAATGATTCCCTTATCCAGAAATGTCTTTAATGTTCGGTAAATGGTTACCCGATCAAATCGTTCCTGTAATTCGCTTTCCAGACCTCCGTGCGAAAGGGCAAAATTCTTAGTATAAAACAAATCCAGTACTTCTTCCCGAGCTTCTGTATGGCGAAGGCCATGCTGCTTGAGCGTAATCGGCACGAGTCTATTCATACGAATGTATTAGTAGAGTTTCAAAGACCGGATTTCCAGCCCGAAACGTTAATTCGAATTTACGGCATTTTCAAACTGCAACTTCACGAGTCCGCTGTATAAACCCTCTTCCATCAGCGATAATTCCTCGTGCGTTCCCTGTTCAATGATTTCGCCCTGCTGGAGTACATAAATCTGATCGACGTTGCGAATCGTAGCCAACCGGTGAGCAATGATGATGGTCGTGCGATTTTCCATCAATCGATCCAACGCATCCTGTACGAGTTTTTCTGATTCAGCATCGAGCGAGGAAGTCGCTTCATCCAGAATCAGAATGGCCGGATCTTTCAAAATGGCCCGGGCAATGGCGATCCGTTGCCGCTGTCCACCCGAAAGCTTCACGCCCCGCTCCCCAACGAGGGTGTTAAAACCTTCGGGGAATGAGGTGATGAAATCATAGGCATTGGCCTTCCGGGCTGCATCCACAATTTCCTGGTCCGTAGCTCCGGGACGACCGTACTCGATGTTTTCCCGAATGGTTCCGCCAAACAGCATCACTTCCTGTGGTACAACCGCCATGTGGCTCCGGTAACCTGGAATGGAATACTGCTGAATGGGCTGGCCATCCACCAGGATCTGACCGTTCTGCGGGGTGTAGTAACGCATCAATAACTGTACAATCGTTGATTTACCAGCTCCGGAATAGCCTACCAAAGCAATTTTCTCCCCACGGTGTACCTGTAAGTTGATCTTCTTCAATACCTGAATATCGGGGCGGGACGGATAGTTGAACTCCACGTTCCGGAATTCAATGGTACCTTCCAGATCTACTTTCGTCAGGGCTCCCGTCTGTTCCGTTTCTACTTCCGACTTCTCTTCGAGAATTTCCAGAATCCGTTCCGAGGCACCAATCGTTTTCTGTACCTGGGCGTACATATCGCCTAGTCCACCCACCGATCCACCAATAAAAGCGGTATACAATACAAAGCCGAAAAGATCGGCCATAATCATCTCACCGTTGAGTACCAGCGTTGCTCCGTACCATACTACCCCGATGATTCCACCAAACAGCGTAAAAATCAGAAAGGATACAAACCCACCGCGGTACATGGATGCTTTCAGAGCAATGGCAACGCCCCGGTCCAGAGCCGTTGTATACCGTTTTACTTCCAGGGGCTCGTTTGTAAAGGCTTTTACGATATTAATGGATTGTAACGTTTCCTCAACCACTACATTCGCCGCCGCCAATTGATCCTGAGCCTGCTTGGACATCTTACGAATGAACTTGCCAAAGACCATCGCCGCTACAATCAGAATGGGGAACGTCGCCAGCATGAATAAGGTAAGCTTCCAGGAAATCGTAACAATAATAAAGATACCGATCACCAGCGTGGCTACACCCCGCAGTAATTCAGCCAGTGTAATGGTTAGTACATCCTGCAACTGCGAAACATCGGAAGTCATGCGACTCATCAACTCCCCTACCCGACGCTGTTCGAAGAAACGAATGGGTAAGGTAACCACCTTCGAGTACAGATTCTTGCGTACATCAGCCATTGATCGCTCACTGACGCGGGTAAAGAAGTAAATACGGGCAAACGAAAAAATCGCCTGTCCTACCAGCACCGCAAACAAAGCCAGCAATACCTGATTGAGCGTAAACTGTGATTTCTTCTCCAGTACTGCCACAATTTCCCGAATCATCAGCGGGAAAGCCATCATTGTCAGCTGCGACAGGGCCAGGAAAATCAATCCAATGATGAACAGGCCCTTGTAGGGCTTGACAAAACGGAATACGTGTAATGTTTTATTTAAACCCGCCCGGTTTACTTTTTTCTTGTCTTCAGCAGCGGGCTCTTCGCCAAAGGAACTTTGCCGTTTAGCCATAAGGAGTAGTGATGCAAAATGCCAGGAACAGCCGAAGCCTCTCAGCAATCTATAGAGTATGTGTAAATGAGACG
The DNA here is from genome assembly GCF_002261125.1 of Siphonobacter sp. BAB-5385. Lineage (NCBI taxonomy): Bacteria > Pseudomonadati > Bacteroidota > Cytophagia > Cytophagales > Cytophagaceae > Siphonobacter > Siphonobacter sp. BAB-5385. Next base: position 54,706 of record NZ_NMPS01000213.1, read on the forward strand.
GTGGTAATCGTTCTTAACGGTTAGTCGCAAAGCGGAGCATGTTTTCCAGCACTGCTACGGGAGCTTTCCCCGTACGCTGTTCCCAGGCGGCCCAGTCGGCCATGAGCGGACGCCGGCCCTGTACCTGAGCAAAAAGCCGTTCAATCAAATCTTTGACGTTTTCACTCGGGATCCAGTAATCTTTTTCGGCATTGTCGGAAGGGTTCAGTCCAAAGCCAGGGTGTTCGGATAAATACCAACCTAATTCTGAGTACAGTTTTCGAACCAGCGATTCATCGTAACCCCGATTCACCAGGTCCTGTATAAAAGAAGCCTCATCTAGTGACGGGCGTTCGGCCGTTAACTTTTTCAGGCGACCTTCCCGCATGGACTCTCCCTGCGAAAGCGTAACGATAAAGAAGACAATACCGCCCAGTCCTAATAATACAACAAAAGCAAAAACAAACAGTATAACCATACATGTGGCTACTCATCCTTTCTGATGGAATAAATAGCTTTATTGGATAAGGTAAAAAAAAATTTATTGTTCCGTCTGGCCCCGGTATTTCGAAGCTTCCAGGATTTGCCGGGCGTTTGTATTCGTCATGAGTTCCTTCAGAGAAACGTCCGGGTTATTATCCTGATAATAGCGAACGATTTTCCAGCCCAGCCAACGCCCGATACTGCCCGGGCAACGCGGCCCAATCTCCGGCGTTTGCGGGCGATCACCCAGGTAGCGGATTTTCTTATTTGGGTTGGTCTCGTACAAAAGTTTTTCGTCGATAAAATGTCCCCATACCAAATCCTGAGCTATTTCAGTTTCTGCGAGTTGCTTCCCAGTATACCCAATCAGCAAACTATCGGGCGTCTGGGGAAGCATTGTTTGAGCAAACAAGTATCCTTTTCCGTAGTTAATCATTTCTGCGAGCAGCGTACGGTCCTTTGGATCACTCTTTACGTAAGGTTCTGAAGCAATAAACAACATTTGTGGGACCAGAGCCTGGGGCGTGTATCGCCAGAGCTGGTAAGCGTATACGTCAGGCCGATACTTGGCTTTAGAACCCATGAAGTAATCAATGCCAATGACCAGTACGCTGTCACTGACCATCAGATCGGGGCCCATAAAACCGGTAAAAACCAGTTGCACGCGTGGCGTTCGGAACCTGGGATCGTAAGCCTTCATGTTCCGGAAAGCGGTACGCAGATCGGCCTGTAGGGGCTGGAAGTTTTGAAAACTTTCCTGAGCCTGTTTATAAAATTCCCGTAGGCTTGGTTCGTTTACTCTCCGGTGCAGTTCGGTAACGAGCTGATTACGATCCTGGAACTCATTTTTCGGGAAATAGTTGTTTACAAAACCGGGATGCGTATCCAGCCAGTGCTTGACCTCTTCCCTGGAAGAGCAGGCAAAAAGTGAAGAATCCAGCCGTTCGATCGCTAAATGAATCTGGATGGTATCGGCTCCGGGCAGCGTTTTTAGCGTATGCTGACCTGACTCTGTAGACGACTCGCACGCGGCAAAAGTACCCAAGATTCCAGCCAAGAAGCTGATAATCAAAATTTTTCTCATGAAAAAGACCTTCAAAAAATCGAGCAAAATTACGCAAAAAAATCTCCTGTTGGGGCTTTTCTTCACTCTTTCCTTTACAGCCACCGCTCAGTACCGCCCGGTTCGGGAAAAGTATCGCGAAGATCGGGGCCTGGTTCGGTATCGTCCCACAGGGGTACAAATGGGTTTTAAAGTTTCCCCATTCATCAGTGGTCACCGCATTGAAAGTGCCGGTGAATACAGCTCCTTTGATAATAACGGAGCAGGCGTTCGGCTCAGTCTAGGACCCATCGCTGATTTCTTTTTTACCGATAAATACGCCTTTAGTACGGGCTTGTGGTATACGGTGAAACGGGTGAATGTACGTAATTCGGCGACGTTCTTAAGTAATCTGACCCCACCAGGCTCGGCGACGACCTCTCAGTTTAACCTCCAGTATTTACAGCTTCCGGTTACGTTCAAGTTGCTGACCAATGAAGTAGCCGACCGCCTCCGTCTGTTTGTACAGTTTGGGGGCGTAGCGGATCTAAAACTGTCAGAAAAGCCCATCAATCGTCCCTTAAATGCGTTGTTTCTTTATAATGACTCGAAAGATCGGAGCCGGTCTTTTGGTTTTGGAGACGTGAATTTACTGCTGGCTGGTGGCGGTGAATATGCGTTAAGTGGCAGTGATGCTCTGGTATTTGGATTGAGCTATCAAAGAGGACTGGTTAATCTTTATCGGGATCGTGATTTGTCCATCAAAAGCAACTGCTTTTTTCTGGATTTAGCATATAAGTTTTAAATACTATTTTAGAAATAACAATAAATTAATAAATCATACATTAGTTTAATTTCTGTTTTAATCTTACAAATTTTAAACACCAAGCGTCAATGTAATGTATGAGCTTGGTGTTTTTAAACTTATCCCTAACTTAGCTCCCGAATCCACACTTCCTATTTATTCCGCAATGGCTACGTCTAGCTGTACGTACTTGATATTTGCCCATAAAAACCCTGAACAACTCAAACGCCTCGTTGAACGATTACAAGCTGATTACTGTAATTTTTTAATTTCGATTGATAAAAGTGTTGATCGTACTGCTTTTGAAAAAGCCGTATCCAGTTTTCCCAATGTTAATTTTGTTCAGGAGCGTTATGTCAGTCAATGGGGCTCTTATGCCTTTATAAAGTCAAATTTGGCTGGTATTAAGCAATGGCTTGAGACAAATCCTGAAACGCATCGAATTGTCTTGTTAAGTGCTCAGGACTACCCATTAGTTAGCAATGACGTGCTGAGGAAATTCTGGTTTGAACACCCGGAAATGAATTTTCTGAGTTACTATTCTTTCGAACAACCGCACTTACAACAGCACCTGAGCCGGTACAATCGCTATTACTTTTTTTTAACGAAGAAGTTAATTATCAAATATCCAAGCGATGGGCAGACCTTACTAAACCGAGTAAAAGATACTGTTTTAAAAGCCAGCGGTCAATTTCCATTACCGAATAGCAATCCCTTAGGCTATCCTCTCTATTTTGGCTCAAATTGGGTTCGCTTAACTCGTAAAACCTGCCTTTATCTGATTGATTTTTGTAAAAAAATCCGGCTATGGAAAAATACTTTTCCTATGCTTTATGTCCAGACGAGGCATTTTACCAAACTATCCTAGTTAATGCTCCGGCTGATTTAATTGACCCCATTAGTAATACAAACCTAACTTATACACATTGGAATCGACCCCTTGAAAAGTACGGACATCCACTGGATGAGCGTGATTTCGAAGCGTTGATTCAATCTGAATTATTGTTTGCCCGCAAGTTTGAATTCCCTGCCAGTGTACCCCTGATGAACCGAATTGACCAGTCCATTTAAATACCTACACCTTAATATCACTCTCTATGAATCAAGAAGTTTACCCAATGAATCTTCCTTGGATTGATTCTCCTTTTTTTGAATTGGATCTTGAGCAATCGAATCTGGACGAAACAACAAAAGCACAGGTCAGGCATTTCGCCGAAAAGGGCTATCTTATTCTGGATACAGATTTACCTGAAAGCACCTTTGATCGCATCATTGAATTACTGCAACCGCACTATACTTCTCCCCGCCTACAGGATGCTTGGAATATCACACCGTTGGTGAAAGATATAGCGGGCTGTCCGAAGATTCTGGATATGTTGCGAATCTTGTATCGTCGGGAGCCTTTCCCTTTTCAAACCCTAAATTTTCGGGTAGGATCTCAGCAAAAGACGCACAGTGATGCCATTCATTTCCATTCCATACCCGAACGTTTCATGTGTGGCGTTTGGGTAGCTTTAGAAGATATTGATGAAACAAACGGGCCGCTTCATTACTATCCGGGTAGCCAGAAACTTCCCTATTATGACATGGCGGATGTAGGCTTACAAGGTTCTAAAGACGTGAATCAATACGATCAATATTTAGAATATGAAAAGTTTATCCATAAGTTGATTGCTGCTACCGGCCATAAAAAAGAAGTTTTTAAAGTAAAGAAAGGCCAGGCACTTATTTGGGCGGCTACCTTATTACACGGCGGTGAACCTATTTTAAGAGAAGGAGCTTCCCGCCACAGTCAGGTTACCCACTACTACTTTAATGACTGCATCTATTATTCGCCCATCTGGTCGGACGTAGCCATCGATAAAATGTATATGCGAAGACCTACCAATATTCTGACGGGGCAGATTGTAGAAAATCGTTATTTAGGAGACACTCTGGTAGGCCGCACCGGATTGAGCCCTTTCACCGATTACAAAAATTCCATTGAAGGGCTGGTGCGAAATATCAAGCGAAAGTTGAATCGCTAATACTTAAACTTCCAGCCGAAACCCTACGCCGTGCACACTTACCAGGCGTAGGGTTTATCCTGACTCAGGTATTTACGTAAGCGGCTCACGAAAACGTCGAGACTGCGACCCAGGAAGTAATCACTCTTACCCCAGAGCCGAACCAGAATTTCATCCCGGGGAATAATTTCATTGGCTCGTCCAGCCAGCATCTTTAGCAAATCCGTTTCGCGAGCGGTCAGATTGATGGAAAAGTCGCCGCAGGACAGGCGTCGGTTTCGGGTATCGAGCTGATAGGCCCCAAAGTTCAGCAGGTAGCTTTCGGGGGTTCGCACTTCCATCCGCCGTAGAATAGCCTCCATTCGTAAGACCAGCTCTTCCATACTGAAAGGCTTGGTCAGGTAATCATCACCGCCCAGTTTAAACCCACGAATGCGATCTTCTTTCAATGAACGGGCCGTCAGGAAAATAATGGGAACCTGACTCCCACTGGCTCGAATCTGTTCGGCCAGGGAAAAGCCATCCAGCTCGGGAAGCATGACATCCAGTAGGCAAACGTCGTACGTACCCGCCGTAAAAGCTGCGAGTCCGGCTTTGCCATCCGTTTGCAGGTCTACTTCGTAGCCTTCCTGAACCAGATTGTCCTGTACCACAAAGCCCAGTGTTTCATCATCTTCTACCAGTAACACCCGTACCATTCGTTGCTGCCATTGATTCCCTATCCAATCAGCGGATAGATTAAAGTAAAGCGACTTCCCTGCCCGGCTTCGCTGTCTACCCGTACCTTTCCGTCCATGGCTTCCGTCATGGTTTTTACATAATACAGACCCAGGCCGAAGCCTTTGACGTTGTGTACGTTGCCGGTAGGCACGCGAAAGAATTTGTCGAACAGGCGGGTCTGGTATTCTTTGGGAATACCAATCCCCTGGTCTTCAATTTCAATGTACAGGTGTTGCTTTTCGTTGCGGGTACGAATCAGCAATGCCGGAGCCTGAGCGGAGTATTTAATCGCGTTGTCGAGCAAATTATGCAGGGTATTGGTAAAATGAAGCACATCCACCCGAATTTGCGTTTGCGTGGCTTCCAGAGCCACAGTAAGCGTCCCCTGTTCAGCCTGAATACGGGGTTCCAATCGTTCCAGTAACTCGTGTAAGGTGGTGTGAACTTCTACCCTTTCCAGATGCAGGCTTTGTTGCTGACTCTGAGCCGTCTGTAACACCGTATCTACCTGCTGTTTCAAACGCAGTGCTTCCTTTCGAATGATGCCCGCGTAACTGGCCAGCCGCTCGCTGGTCTGGTTGGGCCGGGACAATACATCGGTCGAAATCAAGATCGTCGAAAGGGGCGTTTTGAATTCGTGCGTCAGGTTATTGACAAAATCGGTCTGTAATTCCGATAGTCTCTTCTGTTTGAAAATAACGTATAAAGCATAACTGAAAAAGAGAATAACCAGCAGAACGGCGATGGATGAAATCGTCCAGAGTTTAAGCTCATCCAGTACATATCCCCGCTTCTCGGGAAAGTAAACGCCGAAGTAGTAATTCTGACCGGATACTTTAGGAAAGGAAAACTTAGCCGCTTTCGTAGCGTCGCAATTGGGGGTATGGCACACAAATCCGCCATACTGAATCTGGCTTTGTTCGCAGTCGTAGATGCCGTATTCAAAGTTGGCTTTCAGATCGTGCCGGGAAAACTCCTGTCGCAGAAAGACCTCCAGAGCGGAAGGGTCCATCTGATCGTTGATCTGTACGGTGTAATAGTTAGCCGTTACCCGTTCCACTGGGCGAATCGGCAGAGCATTCGGTCGATTGTTATAGTCGATCATCCGGCGACACACCACGCGTAAAGCTGTCGTCACCCGCTGGTCAAAGTCACGGTCTTCCAGCTGATACGCCTTCCGAAACCAGTAAAACTGCACCAGAGCCAGTCCGAGCAGCAATAGCACGGATAACAGGGTGAATATGCGAAGCGTACGACTAGACATAGGACAAAAGTAACACGGAATCCGTCAGGCTTTTGAACCTTAACATTTCATTAACGTCTTCAGTACCGGATCATTGGATATGGATTCAACCGAATTCTTTCCGCAAAAACTACGCCCTCCTGTTTCCCTAGCCTTCGATTGTGCGACTAATCGGTCAGTTTAACCTTCAATCCTTAATTTCCGTTTTATCATGAAAAAACTGCATTACGCCGTAATCGCTGCTCTACTCAGTCTGACGCTAAGCTGTAAAAAAGAAGAGGAAGTCGGGAAGGGTTTCTCCGAAAACATCCAGAATCTGGTTTCAAAAGAAATGATCGATGAGCTTCGAAGCCGGGGCCTGAATCTCAACGAGGGTACCACCCCTCCCGTTATTGAAGGAATTTACCTTTCCTCCCCGCACGAATTGGTAAGTCCGTACGGGGAGGAGGATTCCTACGAAACCGGGTACGAATTTGAAGACCTGAAAATCCGGTTTTCAAACCAGGATCAGGAAAATCTCAGCGTAAAAGTTGACCTGAAAGGCAGTACGAATGGCTCGGGGCAAGGGGCTTTTCTGGCGGGTTCCGGAAATAAGTTTACGCTCTTTTCTGAAATCGTTAGCCACTCAGAGGACGGCGACGAAGATCCGTATACGGCTACGCAAATCCGGATTTTTTCGGGTGAATTAACGGATAAAGGTATTAAAAATCTACAAACTGCCCTGATCATGAAAGCCAAAACGGACCCTAATGATGTGCTTATTCCGGTGGGTTCGGGGCGTATTATTAAAGATGGCGATGGACTGGCCGCGAAAACCAATAGTTTCCGGATGGCTGCTCCTGAAAATTCCACACCCCATAAATTAAAGGCTGATCTTCAAAAGTAAACCTTGGTTAGCAAGAACATACGGCGATCAGAAGTCTTCACAAAAAATTAAAACTGAGTTTTTTGGAAATGTAAAAAAACAGCAATCTTTGCCTCCGCAATGCAAAAAATCGCTCAAGCATACCGTTTCGAAATGTCCCAACGTCAAAGTCTGGCCCCAGATTTTGGACGGAAGGATCGTGACGGTTCCGGGCGAATGAGCTAGCAACTCAACGGATGACTTAGGCCTAAGTATCCCTATATAGCCCGGAACCGCGTGTTCCGGGCTTTTTTATTTTCCACCAATCCTTACAACCATGGAAACTCTCTTAACCCAGGCCGATTTACAAGCCCTGGGGATTACTCAGGAGGAGCTGCAAAAGCAGTTTCTTCGCGTTGGCAACGGCTTGATTTCGAACGGCGTTTATTCCAGAGATAAAGTACTGACCCTGCTGGCTCAACTGCTGGAGAATCCAAAGAAGTTTGCGTTTTCCCGAAATAAACTGACTAATCTGGGCGTAGCCGTCAAGAAGCTGGTCGATGCAGGTACGGCGATTCCACTGACGGAATACGCTCAGGGCCTGATTACCGCTGAAGCCGCCCGTACACCCGTATACGAACTTCCCGCTCTGCCGGGACAAACCACCCGGGAGTTTATCCTACGGGACGAGCCTCTGCCCTATCACATTTACGGGGCCAGTCAAATCGAGCAGGGTGCCCTCAACCAGATGCAGACGGCGATGCAACTGCCCATTGCTCAGGCGGGAGCCTTAATGCCCGATGCTCACCAGGGTTACGGTTTGCCCATTGGTGGCGTACTGGCAACAACGGCAAATACGGTGATTCCCTACGCTGTTGGGGTAGATATTGCCTGCCGGATGTGCCTGAGTGTATTCGATCTACCGGCTAGTATGATACAAAACCAGCCGAAAGTCCTGAAAACACTGCTGGGTGACCATACGCACTTTGGAATGGGCTCGGAATCGCGGAAGAAGTTTGACGATACGCTGTTTGAACGTCCGGAATGGAACGCGACCAAACCTATTCGGGAATTACGCGATAAAGCGTACCGCCAGTTGGGTACCTCGGGTACGGGCAATCACTTCGTGGAATGGGGCGAACTGGAGGTATTGTCTGACGACCTCTTACCGGCGGGTCGCTATCTGGCTCTGCTGTCGCACTCAGGTTCGCGGGGATTTGGGGGCAACATCGCTAACTATTACTCGAAACTGGCGATGCAGAAAACCAAGTTACCTAAAGAAGCCCAACACCTGGCCTGGTTGGATCTGGATTCGGAGGAAGGACAGGAATACTGGATTGCCATGAATCTGGCGGGCGATTACGCATCAGCGAATCACCATGAGATTCATAATAAAATTGCCAGGGCTTTGGATCAATCACCGTTGTTGATGGTGGAAAACCACCACAACTTCGCCTGGAAGGAAAAACTGGCCAATGGTCGGGAGGTGATCGTACACCGTAAGGGAGCTACGCCCGCGGGTCTAAACGACCTGGGTATTATTCCGGGTTCGATGACGCAACCGGGTTACGTAGTACGAGGCAAGGGATTTCCGGAATCGTTGAACTCGGCTTCGCACGGGGCCGGACGACTCATGTCCCGTACGAAAGCATTCCAGACGATTCAGAAAAAAGACGTACAGAAAGCTCTGGAAATGGCGGGCGTTACGCTCTTGGGCGGTGACCTTGATGAGGCTCCCATGGCCTACAAAAACCTGGAACAGGTGATGGCGGCTCAGTCGGAATTAGTAGAAGTACTGGCGAAGTTTTCCCCGAAAATCGTCCGGATGGCGGATGGCCGGGAGAAGGCGGAGGATTAGTTGGAGCAGGTTTGAAAGGATTTTAAGTTTCAATCTTTTTCAAGCTCCTCTCTAAAACAATAACCACAGCATACCCGGTGAAAACGCAGGGAATGCTGTGGTTAAAATCAATTGTAGTAGTAAGATACTTTCAACGAAGCACTACTTCTTCGCCGTCGAGAACGAATACGGAGCATCCGCATCCGCCGTACCGCGTTTCTGGTTCGGTTTGGTTGACATCTGGAAGTTCAGCGTAGCCCCTTTCATGAGTTCGTCGTGGCTCAGCCAGTTTTTGCTGTACGCTTTTCCGTTCACGTTCAAGGACTGAATGTATCGGGTTTCGTCCGTGTTATTCGGAGCCGTAATCAGGACTTTCTTGCCATTTTCCAACTGAATCGTTGCTTTCTTGAACAGCGGCGTTCCTACCACGTATTGATCCGTACCGGGGCATACGGGATAAAAGCCCAGTGAAGAGAATACGTACCAGGCCGATGTCTGACCGTTGTCTTCATCGCCGCAGTATCCGTCGGGCGTAGGCTTGTACATGCGTTCCATTACTTCGCGGAGCCAGTACTGAGCTTTCCAGGGTTCGCCCGCGTAGTTGTACAGGTAAATCATGTGCTGAATAGGCTGGTTACCGTGAGCGTAATTCCCCATGTTCATAATCTGCATCTCGCGAATTTCGTGGATCACCTGTCCGTAATACGAATCGTCAAAAATCGGGGGTACCACGAATACGGAATCCAGCATATTGACGAACGCTTTCTTACCGCCCATCAGATCGGCCAATCCCTGTACATCATGGAAGACGGACCAGGTATAGTGCCAGCTATTGCCTTCCGTAAAGGCATCACCCCATTTGAAGGGATTAAACGGCGACTGGAATTTACCGTCCTTGTTTTTACCCCGCATCAGTTTGGTTTCAGGATCAAACAGGTTCCGGTAGTTCTGACTGCGTTTGGCAAACAGATCAATCTCGGTCTGGGGACGTTTCAGGGCTTTCGCCAACTGATAGATGGTAAAGTCGTCGTAGGCGTACTCGAGCGTACGGGCCGCATTTTCGTTGATTTTTACGTCGTAAGGAACGTAGCCTAATTCGTTGTAGTACTTCACACCCTTCCGTCCTACTGAGCTGAGCGGGCCTTCATTCTGAGTATTTTTCAGGATCCCTTCGTACAGCGTATTAATGTCGAAACCACGGGCTCCTTTCAGGTACGCATCGGCAATGAGTGAAGCGGAATTCGAGCCAATCATACAGTCGCGGTGACCGGGACTGGCCCACTCGGGCAGGAAGCCGCTTTCTTTGTAGGCATTGGCCAGCCCTTCCATGATGTGACCGTTCATCGTCGGGTACATCAGGTTAAAGAAAGGAAACTGGGCCCGGAAGGTATCCCAGAAACCATTGTCCGTGAACATGTAACCCGGCAATACCTGACCGTTATAGGGACTGTAGTGCATGACTTTACCCGACGCATCAAGTTCGTAGAACTTGCGGGGGAACAGCATCGAACGGTACAGACAGGAATAGAATGTACGCGTTTGATCCACAGATCCGCCTTCTACGGTTAGTCGGCTCATTTCCTGATTCCAGATTTTGCGGGCTTTTTCCTTTACCGTCGTGAAATCATCCTTACCGATTTCTTTCAGGTTCAGTTCGGCTTGTTCAGGACTGATGAACGAAGAAGCCACGCGGGCGTATACTTTTTCACCCTTTTTGGTCATAAAACCAACCACCGCTCCAACGTGATTATCTTTTACTTCGAGCTGATTATTGACTACGTTCTTGCCACTCCAAACGACTGTATTGGCGAAGGGACGGTCGAATTGAATTACGAAGTAGTTTTTAAAATTGGCAGGTACGCCCCCACTGTTCTTCGTCGTGTAACCGATGATCTTGTTCTCACCGGGAATGATTTTCACGTATGAACCTTTGTCAAGGGCGTCAATCACTACGCGGGATTCTTCGCTTTTGGGGAACGTAAACTGTAAAGCGGCGGCCCGTTCGGTGGGAGCAATTTCAGTCGTTACGTCGTGGTCTGCCAAGTAGACTTTATAATAATAGGGCTTAGCAACCTCTGACTTATGCGAAAACCAGCTCGCCCGCTCGTCCTGATCGAAACGCAGCTTACCCGTCGTAGGCATGATGGCAAACTGACCGTAATCATTGATCCAGGGACTCGGCTGGTGCGTTTGCTTGAAGCCGCGAATTTTATCCGAATCGTAGGTATAGGCCCAGCCATCGCCCATTTTGCCGGTTTGTGGCATCCAGAAATTCATCCCCCAGGGCAGAGCAATGGCGGGATACGTATTTCCGGTGGACAGGCTGTATTTGGACTGGGTGCCCATGAGCGTATTCACCCATTCTACGGGTTCGGCTACCTTGGTCACTTCCTGGGCCGTTGCCGTAAGCATCGACAGGCCCATCAGACCAAGCAGACAAGAGCGTATCATTACTGAAATGTTTAAAAGGTTATCGTTACCAAGAAAAGTAGCAAGTTGGCGGTTTCAACTCAGTTTTTCATAGAAGAAAGCGGAAAAGGATAAGAATCAGCCTTAACACTCCTATAGGATGTGCAACCCGTATCGAAAATGGAGTTTTACCAAAAATGAAGGCAGAACTACACCTTTTAAAAGTAATGAGGCTGAAGGCTCTAATATAGGTCCCTGCTTCAGCACCTGATCTAATCGTTTTATGAAACTTTTGAAGACAAATGATTCTTCTGGAAGCAGTTTTCTATACAATAACCTAAAGCTTTAAGCCTGTTGAAAAAAATCCAAGGACATGACCCTCTGAAAATCAGTCCCTTAAAATTTTTTATTACTCTACTAAATATATATATTAAGTATACTATTGACTTTATCCAATTCTTGCTTTTCCTTTGACTCAGTAATTCAATCAAAGGCCCCGTTATGTTAGCGAACTACGAACTGGTTTTCATTAACCTCCGCCTCCGCTCCTCTTTGTGTTGTAAGTAAGCCTGCTTTCCAATCTTCATGCCTACTCTTTCACCCCGAAGGAGTCAGGAAAGTATTGTCTCTTATTCCACACAAAAGCAAGGACTCATGCATCAGACATTCGTTTTCAATAACGCCCTTACCGACGAGCAGCGTCGCTATTTTCAACACTACGGAATCATTCAGTTCAAGCAGTTCATTGATCGGGCTACCGTTCAGGAATTTATTCGGGAAGTCAACCGCGTCGAGCATCGTTTGCTGAAAACCCAGACGGAAAAGGTCAATGGGATACCCCTGAAATTTGGTGAAAACGAACGCGGCGAACGGATGATTCAACGGCTGGCCTTTACTTCCCATTACAGCCAGACCCTGCGTGATTTTCTAAAAGATCCCCGCCTGCAACTTCTGCTCGAATTACTGGGACCCTACGAGGGCCGTATCGGCGAACATGAGAAAGACGGTCTGGTCGTCAACCACTACGTCAATACACCCACGAGTCAGTTTAAACAACTAGGCTGGCATACCGACAGCCCACGGGATTTGTTTCTGGGAACCCGCATCCAGCCCATGCTGAATGTAGGCCTGCACCTTGACGACTGCCCGCAATCCAACGGAGGCTTGCGAGTACTGGCTGGTACGCATGAGCAAAGCATCTGGAAGCTCCTGTTTCGCAAAAAATACTTCATCGACAACCAACCCGACCCCAAAGAAGTCGGCTTTGACATCGAAGCCGGTGATTTAACCATCCACGACGGCCGGCTCTGGCACCGTGTTCAGCAGTCACCGTTCATCGGCGAGCGGAGTCGCCGCCGTGTGATGTACATTCCCATCATTACTGGAGCCTACAGCCCCAAACACGCCGAAAGTCCTACGCCTTTTTACCATACGCTGGGAAGTCTGAAGTTCCCTAAACCTACGTTTCCGGGTGGATCTTTATGGAAGAACTGGCAACCCGGCCTCGCTCGTTTTCTGAGTTAGTTCCAACAGTCCTCCCACCGGAGGACTGCTTTCTCTTCGACATTCTTAGGAAAAGAAACTATGCCCTACGCATTGATTACCGGAGCCGCTCAGGGGATTGGGCGGGCCATCGCCGAGCAGCTAGCTCAGCGGCACTACGATTTACTACTGGTAGATCAGCAGGAAGAAAAACTGTACCGAACCGCTGAGGCCTTACGAAAGACGTATGGAGTAAACATCCATGTACTAACCCTGGATTTGGCCCTGCCCGGTTTTCTGCGGGTGCTTCGTGTCTGGCAGCAACAGGTGGGTTCTACCCTGGAAATCCTGGTGAACAATGCGGGCTTTGGCCTCAACGGAAGCTTTGAAGAGTTATCGATTCAGGAGCAATTGGATATTATGAATGTCAACATTCGGGCAGTAATGGAAATTACCCATGCGTTCTTACCGCTTCTGAAAAAACAACCAAAGGCGTATCTGCTGAATGTCTGTAGCACCACGGCTTATCAGACGGTTCCGTACTTAACGGTATACGCCGCATCCAAAGCGTTCATTCTTTCGTTCACCCGGGGTTTACGTCATGAACTACGAGGTTCTTCGGTACAGGTTACGATGCTTAGTCCAGGCAGCACGGATACGGGCTTTGTGGATCGGGCCCGGATGGGTGAATCGCTTAAAAAAACGGCAACAAAGGTCCATATGACCCCTCAGGCAGTGGCTGAGCTTGCGGTTCGGGCGTTGTTCGCCGGAAAGGCCGAAGTGATTCCGGGTTTCGTTAACTGGGTGGGTGCCTGGTTACCAAAAGTGGTGCCGATGCGGTGGATTGAACGGGTGATTGGTGGGATTTATCAGCCGAAGCATATTGCATCGAAGGAGGAAAAAGTACGTGCATTCCAGCCCTAAAACGGACCCATGCATCCCCGTATGCAAATCGAGCCTATAGTTCCTACCCGGAACTATAGGCTCGATCTATCTTATAACCAGGTTTCTCAACCTTTGGTTATGTCCTTATTTTCCAAACTCCACCCAGTCCAGCGAGAACAGATTATCGTTCGGTTTGTCTTTCTTCACAAATACAAAGTACAGATCGTGTTTACCGCCCGGATTCAGGATGGGACTTACGACTTCCTGGAAGGTATTCCAGTTCCCCGTAGCCTTATAATTGAGCGTGCTGATCACCTGTCCTTTCGGCGAATCCACGTGTACTTCAATCATGGCATCTTTATCCTTGGATGCATAGCGGTAGGTCAATTGCTTGATTCCCGTCAGATCGATATTCTTCAGTACGAAGTACGAACGATTATGAATTGAACCCAGTCGCTTACCCTGACGGTTGATGTTGCTGACCATATCCACGCTAGTCGCATCTACCCGGTTCGGCCGTAGTACCAGCGTTTCGCTCGACGTCAGCGGCTTGATGGTGCCTCCTTTGTCGGTATACGAAGCCGTCAGAATATAGCGACCTTCCTGGGGCTTGCCTACGTGTTCTTTCAACGTTGCGGTACCCTTTTCCGGTAAACGCACGTCGGGTTGCTGATTCGACAGCGACAGTACGTACTTCACAATTTCCGTAGCTTCTTCGCGGGCCAGCTGCGGGTGGGCGTTCATGGCATGCTCGCCCCATACGCCACCGCCACCCGTAATGACTTTGTTTGCCAGTCGGGTCAGGGCACCTTTATCACCCCGGTACCGCTTGGAAACTTCCATAAAGGCTGGACCTACTGACTTCTTGTTAATCTGGTGACAAGCTTTGCAGTCGCTTCCTTCCATGAGTGATTTACCCAGGTTAAACGTACCCGTAATCTGCTGGTGACCCATTTGAGATTCGTTACCGCCCGCTACTTTCGGGATGTAGTTGAGCGATACTTTCACTTTTTTCTTATCAATAACTTTGTCTTCGTTGTCCTTCACATTCACCTCATACTTGAGGGGCGTTTGCGTGGGGAAGAAGAAGCTGCTGTTTCCGCCCGGCGTGGCAATAGCTACCTGTGGTAATGTATTGCCGACCTTCACTTCCAGCGTATCGTAGCTACTAAGACCCGTTGGATCGGTTACCTTCAGAATGGTCTGATAGATGCCGTCTTTTTCAAAAATATGCGTCGGATTGGCTTCCCGGGAAGCTACCGATTTGCCTTCAAACTGCCATTCGTAGGTCAGTTTGTCTTCCTCGTCGAAGTCGTAGCTCTTTGCACTACTGAAGGCGACTTTCAACGGAGCCAGTCCAATCGTATCCTTCGCCGTAATTTTAGCAACCGGAGCCCGGTTCCCGGCGTTGTACTCGATTTTCACCAGACGGGCATCTTCGTTATCGATTCCGTATACAGAACCGTATTCCAGCATGTAAATCGCTCCTTCGGGGCCTATTTCCATGTCTACCGGACGGCGGAAATCTCCCCGCGTCGGCATAAATGCTTCCAGACGTTTGTAGTTATAATTTTCATCCAGACGAACGGCAAATACCCAGTTCCGCATCCAGTCGTAGAAGAAGATTGCCTTATCGTAGTACGCGGGCAATTTTACGTCCGAAGCCAGGTTCGGATCGAAATGGTAAACCGGTCCACCCATTGCACAACGTCCACTTTCACCGAGTTCAGGAAACTCTGCCGAACGGTTATAGGGATACCAGATCATGCTTTCTGAGCCGGAGGTAAGGTTTTCGCTCCCGTATTGTACGGCGAATTGTTGGTCGGTCCGTTGACATCAAAGTCCTTCCCGACGGCTTTCGTTTCGAAGTTATACTCTTTATAAGGTTTGTTATCGCCTACGAAATACGGCCAGCCGAAGTTACCGGGTTTCTTGGCCTGATTGAACTCATCGTAACCGCGAGGGCCTTGGGGACCATCCACGCCGGAATCCGGACCGATTTCACCCCAGTATACGTAACCCGTCAGCGGATCAACGGAGATCCGGTACGGGTTGCGGCAACCCATCACGTAAATCTCCGGACGTGTGCCGGGCGTTCCTTTGGCAAACAGGTTGCCTTCGGGAATCGTATACGATCCATCGGCTTCTACGTGAATACGAAGAATTTTCCCGCGTAAGTCGTTCGGGTTACCGGCCGATCGTTCGGCGTCGAACGTCAGGCGATTCGGTCGCTGATCAATCGGAGCAAAACCGCTGGACTCAAAAGGTACGGTATTGTCACCCGTTGAAATGAACAGATTGCCTTTGGCATCCCAGGCCATCGAACCACCCGTGTGGGCACTTACTTCCAGATCAATTGGGAATTCGATAATGGGTTTCTCGGAAGCTACGTCTAGTACGCCATCATCCCCCATCACGAAGCGGGCAATGCGTTGCTTGGTTTGTTCACCATCCTGAATGGTATAGAAGAAGTACAGGTAGTGGTTTTGCTTGAAGTTGGGATCAATCGTCATCCCCAGCAGACCATTCAGATACTTTTCCACCGCCTTCACCGGGAAGTCGTAGACCAGACGGGTTTGCTGCGTTTTTGGATCGTATTGGTAAAACTTACCCGCCCGTTCCACAAAAAATACGCGTCCATCGGGAGCTACCGCCAGCTCCATGGGTTCGTTCAAATCGTTGGAAAGTACCGTCTTGACGAAGCGATTTTCCTCGGGGGTTTTCACAGAATACGCTTTTGCGAAGTCCAGCTTTCCATCGCCCATGGCGTACTGAATGCCGCCGAGCAAATGCTTCAGAAACAGCGGTTCGCTGAAGCTTTCGTTGGTATGGCCACCCGCCGTATAAAATGCCCGTCCACCGTCGTAATCGTGGTACCAGGCAAAGGGGTGATTGCTGCCATTCGTGCCGCCTTCGTAGCTATCCTCATCCAGATTCATCAGAACCTTCACGTCTGGATTGATATTCTTGAAGTTGTATAACTCGTCATAACGCTCCCAACGATCGGGCAGGAAGCTCGTCGAAGGGTGCTTTTTGTCGAGTACATCAATACCTGCATTCTGCTGACGCGGGTGACTGGCGAAGTACGCTCCGGCCAGCTTGTTGTACCAGGGCCAGTTGTATTCGGTGTCCGTTGCGGCGTGGATGCCCACGTAACCGCCGCCCGCCTGAATGTATCGCTCAAAAGCGACTTGCTGATCAGGATCGAGTACGTTGCCCGTGGTGCTCAGGAAGATGACAGCCTGATACTTTTTCAGGTTGTCTTCCGTAAACAGAGTGGCATTTTTCGTCGTGTCGACTTCGAAGCCATTCTCCTGCCCTAACTTTTGCAGGGCCGCAATACCGCTTGGAATGGAGGTGTGATAAAAAGCCGCCGTCTTGGAGAAAACCAGAATGCGAGGTTTAGGCTTTTCGACACCGACCGGTGCAGAGGCAGAGGTAGTAGCGGGAGCCGCAGCCTGGGTGGTCTGGGCTGGTTTCTGACTGGTTTTACAACCATAAAAACCTCCGGCTGTCAACAGTAAGCCTAGGGCTAGGGGTTGAAGCGATGAATAACGCATGAGATGGAGTGAGAAAAAAGTAATAACGGACGATGCCGGATTATAGGTGTATTGGTTTCGTATAACGGACTAACTTACGCAATTCGGGTTAAATGGCTAATTACTTGCGACTAGTCCGCGTTTTCCTTCGACTCTTTGAATAACCCAGGTACCTACTTTCAATCCCTGCTCCCGGCCTTCCGTAATAGCATCCATGAAATGAATGCCTCCGTACAGACGAGACATGCCTGCTTCATCAGCGGCCTGCTGGAAGGATTGAAACGAGCGGGCCTTCAAACCAAAGGGTTCTTCCACGGTATCGGTGTACGCAAAGTGATCACCGAAATAATGGGTTAGGACCACAGCCGCCGCCGAAGAAATCGTCGAGTGACCACTGAGATATTCAGGAAAAGGCGGCGTTTGCAGGAAAGGTCGCCAGTGCGGGTCCATAAGCTTGCGAATGGCCGTTTCGGGGCGAATCCGGTTGCTGCGGTACTTTTCATCCCAGCAACAGATGAATCCGTCCGTTAGCGTAATCGCCACGACGGTATGAATCTTCAACGCCTGAGCAAAACTCACCTTGGCCTTCTGACAGGCGATACCCGTAATACCCAGCCAATGAGCCCCCGGCGATATTTTCTTCATACCCACCATCAAATGGCCGTTGTCTTCCAGTGCAAAGGGGTTGCAATCCCAGAAAGCCGCGATTTGCTTGTGTTCGTCGGGTAGCTTATCCGCATAATTGATCTGCATCATCCGATAAAACGCCGACTTCGGGTCGGTCGAATACGGTGTTGGCGGAGCAGGCTTGAACTGCGAACAGGTATCCAGGGTAAACGAACGGACGGTCGCAAAGTACGGCTCGACCGGAGCGAAATAGCCCGGCGGTGTGGGATACCAGAAACCGTCGCCTGTGCGAGTCTGATACCGGGGATAATTGCTGATCCGGTTGTAGCGATCGGCTTTAGCGTAGGCCAGGATTTGTTTGCTAATGGCCTGAGCGTAGGCTTTCGACCCGTTTAGTACTTCTTCCGAATAACCAGCCGTCCGGCAGGAATCCAGAAAATGGGTTTCGTACTGGGCCAGTCGTTTCCCCGAAGGCTGCATTTTCTGAGCCGTCTCCATCATGCTAGTAAGGCCGTCAGAGATACGGAATGTTCGGGGATCTCGCTGGGTTTCTGAATAACGGGAAAGCCGTTCAAAACGCCGTGCATACTACGCATCGACGAATCATGCTGAGCCAGTACCTCGTATCCCGACAGGCAGGCATACGAGAAAAAACGAGCCGCCAGCGGTGGATTCGTCACATCGTGAATCATGGTCTCCGTCATTTCCTCGATGACGTGGGTAATCTGGGCCGGGGCTAGTTCCGCTTCCTTTTTTTTCGTACAGGACCAGCCCACCAGGAAGCAAAGTATAAACCAGTATTTCATCGCCGTTGGTACGCTTGCAAGCCTTTTTGATTGATTCCAATGAGTAGTTGATTGCCCCAAGGCAATACACTTCGTACGTCGCCGCGTAAGGCAAAACCGGATTGTTGCTGCGGAACGTACTGAAATTGTCCCTTTCCATTTCCTTTCAGCAAGACGCCATAATTGGCATCGCAGTTGCCAAAACGCAGCCGGGCTTTGTTCACATTTCCACAGAGCAGCAAATCCTTTTTACCATCCTGATCAAAGTCCAAACTAGTAATCGTGAATACGGGAGCCATTTGAGTCTGAATGGGCAAGGCTTGTTCCTGGAAATTGCCTTTAGCGGTCCGAACAAAGAGGGTTGTTTTCAGCGTATTAGCCGATAGTTTCGTACTTCCTTCTAATTCTTCCGGTGTGAAAATATCCGTGAGTGTAGTTTCGGCGTAGCTTTTATAATCCGGAAAACGCGTCCGCATCATACTGATTTGGTCGAGGAGTTCATCGCGGGTTACGTAGGGATAGCTTTTGCCCTGAATGTAAAAACTAAGGATCGGATCGATGGATCCGTTGTCGTCAAAATCCTTGTAGACCAGTTCGGCAGGCTCACGATCGGAAACTTTACATTGCGTATTGAGCCCCTGATTCCCAACGAGTAGATCCATTCGTCCATCACCGTTGAGATCTTCTACCAGTAGTTTATTCCACCAACCCCGGTACGTCTTCGGGAAGTAGGTACTCGTCTGATCCGTCCAGGTATTACCATTACTTACAAAAGCCGTGACGGGCATCCACTCACCTACCAAAATCAAATCCGGTTTCTGGTCCTGATTTAAATCCAGCCAGGCCGCATCGCTCACCATACCGATACGAGCCAGTGCCGGAGCCAGCTTCGCGGTTTGATCGCTAAAGTGCCCTTTACCATCGTTGATGAGCAGGAAACTCGGCGGCGTTTCGGGGTATCGGCCGGGAATCACCCGACCACCTACGAATAAATCCAAAGCTCCATCGCCATTGAGATCGGCCGCCCGTACGCAGCTTTTACTGCCCGGAAGGCTAGGTAAAGCTCCCGTCACCTTCGTGAAATTCCCTTTGCTGTCGTTCAGATACAGTCGGTCCTGTAACCGTGGATCTTCCGGCATCAGGTCACCGTATCCACCGCTAGCGAGGTATAAATCGGGAAAGCCATCGCGGTTGGCATCGAAAAACAGGGCATCGGCGTCTTCACCCACTAGATCGAAGCTTTGTTTCTTACTAAGTTTCCCATTGGCCTGTTGCAGAAATAGTGCGCCCGCCTGCCCATTACCGCCGCCGACAAACAGATCTTCCTTACCGTCTCCGTTTACGTCAGCTTTTGCCAGACAAGGCCCGGAAAAAGACAGGGGATTAACCAATAAAGGCTGTCGTTTGAAATCATTTAGTGACGTAGATGCCGATTGAAACGCTACGGGTGCGGGTACGGATTGATACCAACCGGGAGCTGTAGTACGGATTTTAGCCGCTGCAGCATCCTTCTGTTTGAGCGTTAGTAGCTGGTCGGCTTTTAGAGCCGTTTTGGTTTCCTGCGAACCATCGGGCCAGGTAATCGTCAGCGAATCAATCTGAGTAGCTGTTTGCAGACCAAAGTGCAGTACGGGAGATACGCTCGACTGATACCCCCGCGTGGGCATTTGATCGAGGTACTGTCGTTGTCCCTTCGCAGTAATCATGACCTTCGCTCCAATTCCCTGGGTATTGCCGGGCTTGCCTTCAAGTTTTACGTTCAGAAAATGGTGCTTCCGATCCGACTGGTTTTCGTACAGACTCGCCGTATGGTTGATGTTGTTAATGACTAAGTCCAGATCACCGTCATTGTCGAGATCCGAAAAAGCGGCTCCGTTACTGTTCAGTGGCTGATTGACACCCCAGGTCGCACTGACGTTTGAGAACGTCAGGTTGCCATTATTTTTAAACAGGTAATTGCTTACGTTAGAAGCCGGAATTTGCTGGACCAGATTCAGTACGTCCTGACGGTGAATGTTCCCCTGACGATTCTTCATGAAATCACCCATGTATTTCGAAAAATCCAGGTTGGTATAGTCGCGGGGAAAGCCGTTGGTCACGAACAGATCTTTCCAGCCATCATTATCGTAATCGGCAAAGAGGGAAGCCCAGCTCCAGTCGGTATTCGACAGTCCCGAAAGCTGACCAATTTCGCTAAAGGTCCCGTTTCCGTTGTTAAGCTGAAGCATGTTCCGCATGTACTGATAGTAAAAACCGGAACGCAGATTCAGGTCGAATTTCTCGTAGTTATCCGGAGCCATCAGTAGCTTTTGCCGTTTGTTGTCTTCGGGCAGCATGTCCAAGGTATAAATGTCCGGGAAACCGTCATTGTTGATGTCGGCAATATCATTACCCATCGAAAAATGGGACGTATGTTGCAGCTGCTTCTGAATCTGATTGGTAAAGGTGCCGTTGTGATTGTTGATATACAGAAAATCGGGAATGGTATAGTCATTGCCAATGTACAGATCGAGCCAGCCATCGCCGTTAATGTCGGCAACGCCCGCTCCTAATCCATAAGACAGGGCCGTACTCTGGATACCCGCTTTGGCGGTTATATCGACAAAATGATTGGTATCGTTGCGGTACAGCCGTGAACCCGCCGACGTGTCTTCTTTTTTCAGTAAATCAGTCGTAGCTGCTTCGTCGAGTACGGGCAAGGATTTGGGGTTGTGATTAAGCAGAAACAGATCCAGGTCACCGTCCCTGTCGTAATCGAAAAATACGCCCTGCGTACTCGTGGCGGGGCTATCCAGTCCATATTCACGGGCTGATTCCTTGAACTGCGGTATTCCATTGCCGTCCACACCCTGATTGATGAACAGCTGATTGGTACGATTCTCGGGAGCGACGCTGCCCGAATAGCATACATAAATATCAAGTTTGCCATCGCCGTTGACATCGGCCATGGTGACCCCGGTTTTCCAGGGGCCTGGACGGCCGGCGGCTCCGGAAGCGTCCGTAATGTCTTTAAACTGTAGTTTCCCCTGATTCAGGTACAGTTTGTTGGGCGTCATGTTGGCCGTGAAGTAAATATCGTCCAAGCCATCGTTGTTCAAATCGCCAACAGCTACCCCCCCGCCATTGTAGAAGTATTCATACATTAAAATATTGGTATTCAGTCCTTCGGTTAAGGTATTACTGAAATCAACGTGGGTTTGATCGGGGGTCAATTCTTTAAATAAAGTAGGGCCTGTATCGGTCTGAGTTACTTCCTTTTCGCTTTTCTGCTGACAAGCCAGCAGAAACATCAAAAGGCTAAGCGGTATAATTCGATTCATGAGGGGATTTATGGTTTGGGGGCCATACAAAAAACGTCCGGGGATGGACCGCTTTCCGAGTTTATACAGAGCCTATTTTATGAAAATAATCTACGCCTGTTGAGACGTAGATTATTTTCGAAATACTCCTTTATCCTGGTAAATTACTAATAACCAGGATTTTGGACTAGCTTACTGTTCCGATTAATCTCATCTCGGCTAATGGGGATGAAGTACATCTTGTCGAGCCACTTCCGGTTTTCAATACCTGGATCTACGTTCGTTACCTGGTATTTGTAGTTGTAATTGTTCGGATCATACTTATAGACGCTCACGGTTTTGCCAGCCTTGAGCGTACCCGTAATCTGAATGATCTGAGCCTGCTCGCCTAAAGTTGCCGGAGCAATCATCCAGCGACGGGCATCGTGGTAGCGTTGTTCTTCGTAAGCCATTTCTATGCGACGCTCGTTGCGGTAACGCTCCCGCAGGGCACTACCTGTTTCGGTAATGGCAGGCATACCCGCCCGGAAACGTACTTTATTGAGATACGTCTTGGCTTCCGCGTCTTCGCCTAATTCAATACAAGCCTCGACGTAGTTGAGCAGCGACTCCGTATAACGGATCAACGGCCAGGGAATTTGCTGACGCGTGTTCTGATCTACGATTGCCGGATTCGGGTCGATGAACTTCCGCATGTAGTAGCCCGTACGTGATCCGTTCCAGTCTTCCACAGAGCTTTGACGTGTATCCAAGCCAGCCGCAGATACTACAGCTCCGCTGGCGTTGGTTACCTGATATTGTCCGGTCTGAATCTGGTTGTTGGGATCTTTACCCGCCACATCCGAAGGCCGGGGCTTCCAGGTTGCTCCATCATACAGGATCGTACCATAGAAACGGGGATCACGGTTTTGATAAGGAGTAGTCGCTTTCGAAGGATCGCTCCAGTCAAATTTGCTACCATCCATCATTTCGTAATCATCGACCAAATTCTGAAGCGGAGCGTTACCAGCCCAGTTGTGATAGCCATTCGGGCCATTGTTACGACCAACCCAGGCACCCGTTTCTTCTTTAAGGTCAATGAAATAACGACCCATAATCAGATCCTTCTCTCCTCCATTCTTGGCCGTTGATACGTTGATGTAGTTGGTAGTGCCTGATCTTTGGAGGCGGGAGCTGATAGATTCAGTTCATAACCATACGAAGTCAGATTCAACACTGCTTTCGCGGCTGCTTTAGCTTTCTGCCAGCGATCGGTCCGGCTGCCACTAGCATAACCCAGGATTTCAGGGTTAGAAAAACCGGCGATGGTAGCCGATTTCGCTTTCGCCGTAGGTACATCATGTAAATCACTGGCGGCGTAAAGCAGTACCCGAGATTTTAAAGCCAGGGCAGCGGCTTCGTTTGCACGACCGGGAAGCATTGACTTTCCTTTCAGAGCCGTCGCTGCATCGTCGAGATCCTTCGTAATGAAGTTGATACACTCTTCGTACGTGTTCCGGGTTACGGTATAGTCGGCTTCTCCTAATTTGTAAGCACGATCAATGATCGGTACACCCCCGTAGTAACGGGTTAGTTGCTGATAATAATACGCCCGCATAAACTTGGCTTCACCCAGTAATCGGGTTGCCAGGGTAGCATCGTTAAACTGAGGCGTAGTCAGGTTTTCAATCGCCAGGTTACAGGCCCGAATACGGGTATACATGGCCCCCCATTCGTAGGTATTATTCACCCAGCCAATATCAGCCGGATTGGAACGGGATTCCGTGAACGTATTAATGCCGCGACCGGGGTGGGTAAACAGAGCTTCATCCGTAAGTGAAGCCAGCATCTGTTCATCAAGACCTCCCTGCCCAAGGCCGTTATAAATTTCCGTAACGAATGCTTCGGCCAGCGGACCATCCTGCCAAACTGTTGACAAAACTACCTCTCCCAGCGGCTGTTTATTGACAAAGTCTCCATTACAGGAAGCCATCATAGCCAGCACTGCAACGAAACCCAGGGTTTGAATCGATTTTCTCATAGTCTTATTTCGTTTCGATGCCAGGTACTGGTGCTCCGTTGAAGCACCAGTACCCTAGCTTACTTAGAATGTGATGGATAAGCCCGTATTGATGATACGAGCCGGTGGGTAGTACTGACCCGTCGTATTCTCCGCTTCTGGATCATATACTTTCAGCTTGTCGACCGTAAAGAGGTTCAGTCCGTTTACGTAGAAGCGTACAGCATTCATTCCAATCTGCTTGCTGATCGTTGAAGGCAGGGTATATCCTAACTCCAGGTTTTTCAGACGGATGTAATCGGAGCTACGCAGCCAGTACGTATTGTCATACGAGTAATACTGGTTGCTACGATCGGCAATCCGGGGGTGTTTGTCACTCGGATTATCTACCGTCCAACGGTGTTGGTATACGTCCAGCAGGTAGTTACCGATACTTCCGGATTCACCCGTACTTACGTAGAGCTGAGCACCCGTAGCATACTGGAATAATACCGTCAGATCAAAGTTTTTGTAGCTAAATGATCCGTTTAAGCCTCCTTGCAACGTAGGAATGGTGTTCTTATTACCCCGTACGCGGTCATCCGGATTAATTTTTCCATTACCGTCGAAGTCTTTGTACTTCATGTCTCCGGGACGTACCGTATTCGTAATAGCCGAGTAATCTACTTTAGCCAGCGTAGCGTCGATATCCGCCTGATCTTTGAATACGCCATCGTATTCGTAGAAGAGGAAGGCATTCAACGGTTTGCCCGTCGTACGCTGCCAGGCAGGAGCTCCCGGAGCTTCATCCCAGAAGAGGACTTTGTTTTTCGCATAACCTCCATTGAAGCTGATGTTATAGCGGAAGTCACCTTTCTGTCCGACGTGTCCCACCTTGAATTCGAAACCGGTGTTCTGCATTTTACCGATGTTTTCGGCAGGCAGGTTCATACCGGTCGTTTGGGGAACCGAAGCGTTTTTCCGCCACAGGATACTTGTCCGTTTGTTATAGAAGTACTCGAACTCAAAGTTGATTTTTCCGTTGAATAACTGACCTTCCAGACCGATGTTTGAGTTATTGGCAACCTCCCAGGTAATGTTCGGGTTCGGAACGCGGGACTCATACAGCGTTTTCTGTAACTGGTTGTTCACTACGTACGTACCAAAACCTGCCGTTGAGAAATACTGATACTCCTGAAGAGAACCATTGTAGTAGATCTGATCGTTACCCATCTGACCATAAGAAGCTCGCAGCTTCAGGTAATTCACGAAGTTGACGTTGTTCTTGAAGAAGTTTTCTTCTGAAATCTGCCAGCCTGCCATGATACCCGGGAAGAATCCGTAACGGGTTTGTTCGGGGAACATGTACGAACCATCATACCGCCATAGGAACTCGGCCAGATACTTCTCTTTATAGTTGTAGGCAACCCGTCCGAAGTAGTTCAAACGAGCCCGTTCCCAGGCACCCCCGTTGTTGGTACGCTCCAGATCACCGCCAGCAAAAAGCTGATCAATCGCCGTAGAGATGAAGTAACGACGGTATGCACTGAAGTTGTCGTTGCGGATGGTTTCCTTGTTCACCCCGGCCAGTACGGTCACGGCATGATCCCCAAATTTGCGTTCGTAGGTTCCGATTCCGCCTAACAGAATGTTCAGCTGATCTTCATTGCCCTGCGACAGACGAGGTTCGGCAGGACCGCGTTTTCCACGTACTAAGACTGGCGTTACTCCATCGCTTTCGAAGGCTCCCTGATGCGTGTACAGATACCAGGGCGTTTCCCAGCGTTTGGTTTGACGGATATACTTGTCAATGGCAGCCGTTCCCGTAAATTTCAGGCCTTCTACACCAGGGATTTTAATATCGATCGAACCATTGGTTTGCCAGTAGTAACGCGTATCCCGGTCATAACCCGTCTGATTCGTAGTGATTACCACGGGGTTTTCACCATTCTCAATATCTGGACCAGGCATGCCATTCGGCCAGAAAGCCGGTTGCGTAGGCAGACCCCGCATCAGCATCCGGAAAACGGTACCGGCTGATTTGGTTGGGAAACGACGGCTTTCCTGACGAGCAATGCTACCCAGGTTGACGTGTACGTACTTGTTAATGTTGGCATCCAGATTCAGACGCAGATCGTACTGCTTGTAACCCGTCGCTGAATTTTTGTAGTACGCATCCTGGTTTTGATACCCGATCGAAGTCAGATACTTCACGTTTTCGGTTCCTCCGCTCAACTGAACATTGTGGCGAGATTGTGGAGACCAGGTCTTCAATGCATCTCCGAACCAATCCGTGTTGGGGTGAAACCAGGGATCCGAACCATCGGCAAATTTCTGGAAATCTTCCGGCTTATAAGGAGCTGCTTTTACAGATCCATCCGGACGGGTATAACTTCCCGTCGAACGGAAGGCATCCGTAGCGTTACGCCATTCGTTGGCGGGCAAGTTGAACACTTCCAGTTCATTCCGCATCTCAGCAAATTGCGAAGCATTCGCCAGTTTAGGAATAACGGTTGGCTGAGAGAAACCCTGGTTAAACGAATACGATAGCTCAGGCTTACCTGATTTACCGCGTTTGGTCGTAATCAGGATAACCCCGTTCGCAGCCCGGGCTCCGTAAATCGCAGCCGAAGCATCTTTCAAAACGGAAATCGTTTCGATATCGGCTGGGTTGATCCGGTCAAAACCGCCCGCCCGTGCCGGAATTCCATCGACTACAATCAGAGCGTCGCTATTTCCCAGCGTGTTCGTACCCCGAATCCGGATTCCAGCTCCATCGTAGCCAGGCTCGCCGCTTCGTTGTACAGCAATTACACCAGGCATCCGACCTGCAATGGAGTTAGTCAGGTTGACCGCAGGTGATTTCACCAGATCCGTACCTTTAACAGTCGTTACTGCACCCGTTACCGTCTCCTTTTTCTGCTCGCCGTATCCAACGACAACGACTTCTGAAAGTGCCTGCGTATCGCTTTGTAAGCGTACGTCAATCGTCGTTTTATCGCCTACTGGAATTTCCTGCTTGATAAAGCCTACGTAACTGAAAATCAGTACCGATTCCGAGTTTGGTACCGTCAGCTGATACGATCCGTCCGCTTTACTGGTCGTTCCAATCGTAGTCCCCTTTACCTGGACGCTTACGCCTACCAGCGGCAATCCGTCGTCACCCAGAATAACCCCTTTCACGGTAACATCTACCGGAGCAACGGGCATTTCTGTTTCTTCCGCTTTGTTCTCAGCAGGCGTTGATGCACTGGCTACGAGTCCTAAAGCGGGTTTGCGTTTCAGGATGATTTGTTCACCCATCACCTGATAGGTCAGTGCCAGCGGATTCAGTAACTCCTGCAAGGCTGAGCCAATCGTCTGGTTATGCAGGGTGAGGTTTACTTTACGGTCTGCCTCAACTAATTCCGGGCTGTACAGAAAGTGAACTTTTGCAATTTTGGCCAGTCTGGAAAGTACGCTTTCCAGATCCTGATTTTTAACAGCGATAGTGACCCGTTGGTTAAGGATTTCCTGCCCCGAGCTCTCGTGAGCATGACTTGCACCTACAAACACTACTGCCATGAAAAACTGTACAAGACTGACTTTCATAAGGTCGTACAGCAGTTTGTTTGAGTGGAAAAATTTTTGCATAAATTTGAAAGGTTTAATAACCATTAGACAAAGAATCCCCTGTTCATCCTTTTTGGGAGGATGACTGTTTTGCAAGACTGAAGGGGAGGGTACGGGCCTCCGATGCGGGAACATCGGGGGCTTTTTTCATAAAGGAGTTAGTGTGCTACATAGGCTTTGTTCGGATCAAGGGATAACGTAGAATTAATGGCAACCTTTACTATGAATTGTTACTTCTCCATTCTGGTACTCGTAGGTAGATTCTATCCCGGCACAGATCAGCGTTAGTTTCTCCAGCACCGGCTTATCTCCCAGCTCCGCTGATAAGGTACAATGCCTCATCAATTCAGAATCATACTTGATTTTTACTCCGTAATTTTTTTCCAGTATCTGAAATACTTTGCTAATAGGCGTACGAACGAAGGTAAAGGGCTCTTTTTCTAGTACGGTCAGTTCCGGCAATGGACTTCCACTAACCGACAGCTTTTGGTTCTGACGTTCAAACGTGGCTTGCTGATTGGGTCGCACAAGTTGAGCACTTACTTCCTGCTGAGCTTTCTTGAATACGGCAACTGTCCCCGTTTTTACGGTCACTTTTACCTGATCAGCGGCTTCGAAGGCCCGTATGGTAAAGCTTGTTCCAGTAACCCGGGTAATTACTTCATTCGCTTCTACGAAGAAGGGTTGTTTGGGATTCTTCCTGATCTCGAAGAAAGCCTCTCCCATTAATACTACTTCCCGTTTATCAGCCTCGAACTTTCTGGGAAAAGCAATTTGGCTTTGGGCTTGTAACACGACTGAACTTCCATCGGGCAATAAAACCAAACGACTTTGCTGACTTTCATTGATAACCTCATCCCAGTGTTTGGAATCTTTTATTAAGGATTTACTCTGGCTCACCGGAAGCTGATGCAGGGTAGCCTGGTTTTTCCAGATCAACCACCCTCCGAGTCCGGCAGCCAACACTAGCACGGCAGCCATGCTCCCACCCCACCGCCAAAAGCTACGCTTTATTGGTAAGGGTTTCGTATGCTCAAGAATACGCCGCGAGCGTTCGCGTATATATTCTTCTGACAAAATCACTTCTGGCTCAACCAGTGTCAATAACAATTCTTTAGCTTCCAGGATGGCTTCTTCCGCCTGCGGGTATTCACGTAAGAATTGGTTCCAGTAATCGGTTTCTGCCGGGGAAGATTTACCATACACCCACGCTCGAAATGAGGGGTTTTCTAAGAAATCTTCCGCCTTGAAATGATTATAGCTATCCATGGAATAATTAAAGTAGGAGAAGGCCTCCATCCTGATTAGGAAAAACGAATAGCGTTATACCCTCTCAGAATAGGAATTTTTTAATTTTTTTTATTGGAGAATGCATGTCCAGTCCTCTCCTTCTTTTTTTATGAAGGATGGTACGGCCGGGTAGATAGGAGTACTTACAATAAAAAGGCAGTGAAAATGCTGGTAATGAGGGAAGTGACGAAGGATCTTTTCCAGTGATGCCGTAAAAAAGTCATGGCTTTCTGTAAATGGTTGGATACGGACTGGCGGTTGATGCCCATGATGTCAGCAATCTCCTGAATCTCACAATCCTGGTAGTATTTTAAAAACAGGGCCTCGCGTTGGCGTTCGGGTAATTGAGCCATCAATCCCGAAATCTGCTGCTTTACTTCCGTATCAGAGTCTAAGTGCAGAAGCATGTCCTGCACGCAGGGCACATAGAGCTCGCTTCCTTCGTCATCCGTTTCGGGCAATTCCGTAAAACGGTGTTGCTGCTTGAGTTCGAAAAGTATGCGGTTACGGAATGCTTTAAATAAATAATTACGAACGTTCGCAGGGGTGTCGCTTAAGTACTGTTTATGCTCCCAGAGGTAGATGAACAGGTCCTGAATTACATCTTCAATGAAAGGCTGGTCCCGGCAAAAGCGGGTTCCGTACTGAACAAGCGAGCGATAGTTAGAAACAATAAGTTCTTGAAAAGCTAAGGGATCACCTGTAATAAATTTTCTCCACAAGTATAATTCTTCTACCGGAGAGTTTGTAGCTATACGTTTCATACATAGAATTCAGAAGTAATTAAAGTCAAATATATGCTTTTGCCACTATAGTATAATTTTATATTCAGATAATCTTATTGAAATTTTTTAATAACTCTACCCAAGGATAATTTAGGCTCGTTAAAAGTTAAAAAAGGCCTATACTGGAGAGTATAGGCCTTTTATCAGAGATACTTTAATCAGTAGATTATCCTACCAGTTCCATTAAATCCTGATCGTGGATCATTTTACGTTCATCTGCCATTAACAAAAAGCGTTCGTAAAGTTTATCCAAATCCAGTTTTTCAAATTTAAAGCCAAGCAATTGCAGACGGTGACGCAGGGCAGCCCGGCCGCTACGAGCCGTCAGAATGATTTCCGAGCTAGGTACACCTACGTCTTCGGGATTGATAATTTCGTAATTCGACGAATTCTTTAAATGTCCATCCTGGTGAATACCTGACGAGTGAGCAAACGCGTTGCGTCCCACAATCGCTTTGTTTGCCTGAACGGGCATCCGCATCATTCCAGATACAAGTTTCGACAAAGGATACAGATGCGAAGAATCAATTCCCGTTTCAAAGCCCAGGTCTTTATGTACTTTCAAGGCCATGGCGATTTCTTCGAGCGACGTATTACCCGCCCGTTCGCCAATGCCATTGATGGTTACCTCTACCTGCCGAGCACCCGCCCGGATTCCGGCCAGCGTGTTCGCCGTTGCCAGTCCCAGATCGTTGTGGCAGTGCATAGAAATCGTGGCTTTGTGAATGTTAGACACATTCTCAAAAAGGTAGGAAATGCGGTTGTACATCTGTTCGGGCAACAGATAACCGGTCGTATCAGGCAAGTTTACAACCGTAGCTCCCGCCGCAATCACGCCTTCGGTCAGGCGAGCCAGGAATTCCAGATCGGCCCGTCCTGCATCTTCGGCGTAAAATTCCACGTCTTCCACGAACTTCTTCGCGTATTTAACTGCGTGCACACCGCGTTCGAGAATCTGATCACGGGTAGAGTTAAACTTATGAAGAATGTGTACATCCGATGAACCAATGCCGGTGTGAATCCGGGGACGTTTGGCGTACCGGAGAGCTTCAGCCGCTACTTCAATATCTTTCTCTACAGCCCGGGTAAGTCCACAAACCGTAGGCTCGGTTACAGCCTTACAGATTTCCTCCACTGACCGAAAGTCCCCAGGGCTGGAAATGGGAAAACCAGCCTCAATAACATCCACTCCGAGCAGCTCAAGTTCCTTGGCAATTACTACTTTTTCTTCCGTAGTTAATTGGCATCCGGGCACTTGCTCGCCGTCACGCAGCGTGGTGTCGAAGATTTGAATTCTTTGGCTCATAAGTAAACAGTGTGATCGTGAATGAACTCCTTGGTTAGGCATTCTTTACTAAGTAGTGGGGACTCCTTAGCAAAGTCTGATTGGAAATCGCAAACAAAAAAACCCTTTCTCAAGCACTTGAGAAAGGGTTCAGTATGGTTACAACCAACTCCCGTTCTCAAAGCGTACGGCCGAGAATAAGAAGAGAAAGGTTGAGTGTCTTGGCAAACATAACACAGGCGGTTTCCATTGTGAGGACAAAAATAGCCGGAATTTTGATTCAGGCAAATAATTTGGTGTTTGATACCCGTGCTTTTTAAGCCTTTTCGCTTCCGTAATCGGTGATTGCCCGGTTTAGATTCGCTTGAGCAGTTCGGCTCCCATAGCTTCCGTACCCAGGATTTTGGCCCGGTCGGTCTGAGCATCAGCGATGTCGCCCGTCCGGAAACCATCTTTGAGTACACCGTCTACGGCAGCAATGATGGCTTCGCTTTCTTCCTTCATCCCAAACGAAATATCCAGCATCAGGGCCGCCGACAGTACTGAAGCCAGCGGGTTGGCCACGCCTTTACCCGTAATATCGTGGGCTGAACCGTGAATGGGCTCGTATAACCCTACGGTATCACCGATGGAGGCCGAAGCCAGCATACCCATGGAACCCGCAATCTGACTGGCTTCATCCGTGAGAATATCGCCGAACAAATTAGCCGTTAGTACCACGTCGAACCGGCGGGGATCTTTGATGAGCAACATCGCCGCCGAATCGACGAATTGATGCTCTACCGTTACGTCGGGATATTCTTTGGCAATTTCCTGAACCACTTCCCGCCAGAGGCGGCTGGTTTCCAGTACGTTGGCTTTATCTACCGAGCAAAGTTTTTTATTGCGGGTACGAGCTGCTTCGAAAGCCTTCCGGGCAATGCGTTCGACTTCGTACTTACTGTATTTGGCAATATCGTACGCCGTATCGCCTTCATCCTGACGACCTTTTTCACCGAAGTAAATGTCCCCCGTCAGTTCCCGGAAAAACAGGATGTCCGCTCCGCGAAGAATCTCGGCTTTGATGCTGGACGCTTCCAGTAATTCGTCGAATAATTTGATGGGTCGCAGGTTCGCGTACAGGCCTAAGGCTTTGCGAATACCCAGCAATCCCTGCTCAGGGCGTACCTTAGCAGAAGGATCGTTATCGTATTTGGGGTGTCCCACGGCTCCAAAAAGGATGGCATCGGAAGCTTTGGATTTTTCGATGGTTTCCTCGGGCAGCGGCTGTCCGGTTGCTTCGATAGCGGCGTGACCGATGAGGGCGTAATCGAAGGTAAAGGCATGACCAAATTTCTGGCCAATGGCTTCGACGACTTGTTTCGATACTTCGGTCACTTCCTGACCAATCCCATCACCGGGAATTACGAGAATATGTTTACTTGCCATGTAAAGGTTTGATTCACCACAGAGTACCTCAGAGTTTTACACAGAGTTACGCTGAGTAATTGCTTAAAGTACAACTCGCCGGATTCCATTTTTTAGGCTCGCTACGTTAAAATTCAGTAACAGACCCAGTTTGTAATTACCCAGTCGCATGTAGGTTAAAATCTGAGCGAGGTGCACTTCCGTTAAAGCTTCAACTGATTTTAATTCCAGAACAATTTGCTGATTAACCAAAAGATCAATTCGATAACCAACTTCAAGCCTGATCTCTTTGTACACCAAAGGCATTGCTTTCTCCTTTTCCACAAAAAGCCCACTTTTTGTAAGAGCGTAAGCCAAACATTCTTTGTAGGCACTCTCGAGTAAGCCAGGGCCTAAAGCCGTATGAACTTGGTAGGCACAGGCCAGAATCTGGCGTGAAATCACATTTAACTCCGTGAGACTCTGTGCCATACTTTGTGTTACTCAGTGGTTAAACTTGACTTGCCTGGAACGCCTCAATCTCCGGCCGCAACGAGATCAGGTAATCGATATCATCGTAGCCATTCATCAGGCAGTTCTTCTTGTACGGGTTGATATCGAATGCAGTAGCCGTACCGTCAGGTAAGGTCACCTGCTGGTTTTCCAGATCGACCGTGATCTGAGCGTACGGGTCGGCTTCAATCACAGCAAAGGTTTTAGCCAGAAATTCATCCGAAACCTGCACTGGTAGTACAAAGTTATTCAGCGAGTTATTCCGGAAAATATCCGCAAAGAAGCTGGAAATGACTACGCTAAAGCCGTAATCATGAATAGCCCAGGCGGCGTGCTCCCGGCTGGAACCCATGCCAAAATTCTTACCCGCCACCAAAATTCGGGCGGCCTTGTAAGTCGGATCGTTTAATACGAAATCCGTTTTCGGCGTATCATCTGCGTTGTATCGCCAGTCCCGGAAAAGATTATCGCCAAAACCTTCGCGAGTGGTAGCTTTTAAAAAACGAGCCGGAATAATCTGGTCCGTATCAATATTTTCAATCGGCAGCGGAGCCGCCTGTGAAGTCAATGTGGTTATTGTCTCTTTTGCCATGTCAGCAGAATTATGAATGGAAGCTTACTTACACCAGTTCCCGAACGTCGCCTACCTTACCCGTCACCGCTGCTACGGCAGCCGTCAGTGGAGAGACCAGTAACGTGCGGGCTCCCGGTCCCTGGCGACCTTCGAAGTTTCGGTTGGAGGTACTCACGGCGTATTTACCGGCGGGTACTTTGTCTTCGTTCATGCCTAAGCAAGCCGAACATCCGGGACCGCGTAATTCAAAACCAGCTCCTTCAAATACTTTGTCGAGACCTTCGGCCCGAGCCTGCTCCGCCACCTGATTCGAACCCGGAACAATCCAGACTTCTATACCACTGGCTTTTTGCTTTCCTTTGACAAATTCCGCAACCTCGCGAAGGTCTTCAATACGGGCATTGGTACAGGAGCCGATGAATACATAATCAATGGCTTTCCCTAACAGGCTTTCGCCCGGTTTTAAGCCCATGTAATTCAGCGACTTTTCAAACGAAGGCTGTTCCGTCGTTGGAATTTCCTCCAGCGTCGGTACGTGATCCGTTACGCCGATCCCCATACCCGGGTTCGTTCCGTACGTAATCATGGGCTTGATGTCCGCCGCGTCGAAAGTCAGTACTTTATCGAACTGGGCTCCTTCGTCGGTTTTCAGTTCCTTCCACGCTTCTACTTTGCGGTCAAACTCTTCACCCTGGGGAGCAAAGCGACGGCCTTTCAAATAGGCAAAGGTTACTTCATCGGGGGCAATCATACCGCCACGAGCACCCATTTCGATACTCATGTTACAGACCGTCATCCGGCCTTCCATCGTCAGGTTCCGAATGGCTTCTCCAGCGTATTCCACGAAATAGCCCGTAGCTCCGGCAGCTGAGATTTTAGCGATGATATACAGGATCAAGTCTTTCGCCGTTACGCCTTTTTCGAGCGTACCGTTGACTTCGATCAGCATCTTTTTAGGCTTCGACTGAATGATACACTGCGTCGTCAGTACCTGCTCTACTTCCGAAGTACCAATCCCGAACGCTACGTTTCCAAACGCTCCGTGCGTAGAGGTATGCGAATCACCGCACACAATCGTCATGCCGGGTTGCGTAATGCCCAGTTCGGGTCCGATGACGTGTACGATGCCTTGGAACGGGTGTAACAAGTCGTAGAGTTCAATACCGAATTCCTTACAGTTTTCGCGAAGTTTCTCTACCTGATGGCGAGACAAGGCTTCACGGATGGGCAGGTGCTGATCTTTCGTAGGAACGTTGTGATCGGCGGTTGCCGTCGTGCGATTCACATTGAAGACTTTCGCTCCACGCTTGCGAAGACCATCGAAAGCCTGAGGACTTGTCACTTCGTGAATGAAGTGACGATCAATAAACACGACGTCGGGATAACCTTCCTGGCGTTTCACGACGTGGTTGTCCCAGATTTTATCGAATAATGTTTGAGGGGTATTGCTCATTGTTGGATTAGGCTAACTAATACGCTACAAAATTGGGAGATTTATTGAGCAAGTGGGTATCGGCAAACGTTCAAACGATAGCGTTTTTGGTTCGATGATACAAATTGGGCGTTGAACCGTATTGCTCTTTGAAAGCCTTAATGAAGTGGGATACGCTCTCGTATCCAATCTCAAAACTGATTTCCGAAACGTTTTTGCTGGTATTCTCCAGTAAGAATACGGCGTGTTCAAGTCGTTTCTTCCGAATCCAGGCGGCGGGGCTGGTACCAAACTGTTTCTCGAAATCCCGTTTAAATACGGAAAGACTACGTCCGGACAAACGAGCCAGTTCAGCCACCGACAACGGTTTGAGATAATAGCTTTGTAGTAACCACTCCAGATCCAGCTTTTCGCCAATGTACAAACTGTGCAAAAAGGCTTTTAACTGTCCCGTAACGTCGTTTTCGAAAAGTAAGAGTAAGAGTTCGTGCGATTTGAGCCGCAGGTACTGATTCAGAAAGGGCGTAGGCCGCTGGAAATACGGGAAGATGGAATCGGCAAAAGCATTTAAGCTGGGATTTCCTTCGAACACCAGTAAGGGGTTATCAATTTCCCGTTCCTGAAGCGGACCGGAAACCAGTTCGATATGCTGCTCAACGAAGGATTTTAACAGCTTCTCGTGAAAGAAAAAGACCAGGCTGCGATAGGCCCGGTCGAGTGCTTCCTGCATGAAGTAATAGCCACGACGAATAAACACTACATCGCCCTTGCGTACCCGCGTCTCGCCCTCGGGAGCTAAAAACCGCTTCTCGCCTTCCAGTACAAAAATCACCGCATGTTCTTCGAAGAAAACCTCGTTACGGAGCGGCGGATCCTGGTTACGGTAGGCCACAAAAGTCATGTCCTGAATCTTGAGCGATTCAAATTCATTGACATGCATGAAAGTGGGGACACGAAGCACTGGACGTAAAGTTTGATTGGGTTTGAAAAGATTTGAGGATGTGTAAAGTTCAAAAAAAGCCTAAATGGGCCGATACAGGCCTACTTTCAACTTTTCAAACTTTACACATCCTCAAACCAACTAGGCCGCATTTTTATTTTCAGCGTTGGGAAGAGGCTTCTCAACGACCTGATGTTCTTTTTCGTGGAACGCTTCCCATTCCAGAAGCTGGCGGGTTTGCTGTTCGGGGGAAAGGTTCGAAAACGCAGCTAACTGCCGATGTAAAAACTCTAATTTTTCTTCTTCGGTGGGAAAAGCAGTCAGACGGACCGCCAGTTCCCGTAATTCGGATACAGTATTCATATTAAAAATCGCCTCCTTTCGGGTTCTTCACTACTAGTATACAATTCAAAATCAGTTAAAATAGTTTATTAGGACCATTAAGTTTAATGTAGTAGTTAAGGGAAATTCGGGGAGGAATAAAAAATGGAGCTTCTTCCTGACCCATCTTGAAAAACAAGCGACTAAAATGCGATACTTCCAATTCGAGCCGTTTTTTAAAGCTAACCCCAACACCCGGTGTAAGAATGCCGGTAGTAGCAATTTTATTTGAAAAAATTACTAATCCTACGTTATAAAAAGGTTGAATTTTGCCCCCGCCTAAGTATTGACCAGCCAGTATTTCGATCGTTTTTAAATTACTATCCACGGGCCTAAGTGTTCCGTCTTGCAGTACCATTATTTTTGAAGCTCTATGATAAGCTATCTTCGCGTACATTTGTTGATGATTCCGGGGGAAATTTACGCGTGCCGATACACCTACAGAAGCCTGATTTTTTCCTTGGCTTAAATCACTAATATTCAAACGTTCGAGACCGGCATTGAGGCCCACATAGAACGTGGACTTTTCATCTTTCAACCGAAATTTAACGGGCTCTGCCGTATATTTTCTATCGTGATAAGCCTGTAAGT
The DNA here is from genome assembly GCF_002261125.1 of Siphonobacter sp. BAB-5385. Lineage (NCBI taxonomy): Bacteria > Pseudomonadati > Bacteroidota > Cytophagia > Cytophagales > Cytophagaceae > Siphonobacter > Siphonobacter sp. BAB-5385. The sequence goes on from NZ_NMPS01000213.1 coordinate 91,458, forward strand.
AGTTGATTAGATAACGGCTCGCATAAATGGGAGAAGTCATTGAAAAATTGGCAACATCAGCCGTCAATTGTTCTAGCTGTTGCTTGTACTCCTGTACCGCTACGCGATAATTTTGTCCTTCCTTTTGCCGGTAAAAACTATAGTTGATCAGTTCATAGAACGAAGGTCCTTCTTCAATAAAAAAACGGATTCTTCCGTCTTTATCACTTCTAGCGTAGTACAAGCTGATTTTCTGGTCACTCCAGAGCTGTTGTAGAAATAACGTTTGCTGAAAGTACGTATCCGGTTTAGTCGCGTAAACATCTTCGCTTACGTACAGAAGATTCAATGTATACGATTTATACAACTGATTTTCCTTCGCTATATAAAATGCCTTATACGAAACCGCACTAATGATTTCTTCTTTCTGCGTTAAATCCCGTTTGATTCGAATTTCGGCGGGGCTATCAGACCAGTCTTGATACTGGATATAACAGGCTAAAGTGTCGCCGGCGGCTTTTACGATATACCCTTCTTGGAAAGCACTTTGGGCGAATACATAGCCAGTATTCAACAATAAAATTACAGTAAGTAGAAATGGACGAAACATATAAGGTTAGGCTAATAGAATGGAAACAAAAATATAGAATTCCCATTCTATTATACCTTCCTTTGAAATAAGTTATACTAAAATCCCAAACAAATCTGGCTTATCATTCAGGTATTCGTACGTAACTTTTGCCTCATTCATGCGGTGAATCAGTGAAGAAAAGTCACTTTTTGATTTCAATTCAATACCGACGATAGCGGGGCCCTGTTCGCGATTGGTTTTCTTGACGTATTCAAAGCGAGTAATGTCATCGTTGGGACCGAGTACATTCAAAAACTCCCGGAAAGCTCCGGCCCGTTGCGGGAACCGGATGATGAAATAATGCTTCAATCCTTCGTACAAAAGCGAGCGTTCTTTAATTTCTTCCATCCGGGTGATGTCGTTGTTACCGCCACTGACCAGACAGACCACGTTCTTACCTTTGATCTCATCTTTCAGAAAATCCAGAGCAGCGATACTCAGTGCTCCGGCGGGCTCGGCTACGATGGCTTCTTCGTTGTACAACTGCATGATCGTGGTACACACTTTGCCTTCCGGAATGGTAATCACATCATCAAGTAGTTCCTGACAGATCTGGAAGGTCATCTCCCCTACCCGTTTGACGGCGGCTCCATCAACGAATTTGTCAATATCATCCAGCGTTACGATCTTCCCGTGGTTGAGTGCCTCCCGCATGGACGCCGCTCCCGCCGGTTCAATACCAATCAGTTTCGTATGCGGAGAAAGGTGTTTGAAGACCGTAGCCACGCCCGAAGCCAGTCCGCCGCCACCGATGGCGAAGAGGACATAATCAATTTTAAAGTCGGCATCTTTGAAGATTTCCAGTCCTACCGTTCCCTGTCCTTCCATAACCCCCAGGTCGTCGAAGGGGTGCACGAACGTTGCTCCCTGCTGCTGTTCGAAGGCCCGGGCCGCTACGTAGGCATCATCAAACGTATCACCCGTGAGTACTACTTCTACTTCGTCCCGCCCAAAGAGTTTTACCTGTTTTACTTTCTGGTTGGGCGTGGTGCTGGGCATGAAAATCGTCCCCTTCACGCCCATTTTGTGACAGGCGTACGCCACGCCCTGAGCGTGATTTCCGGCACTGGCACAGGCTACGCCCTTGGCCAGAGCTTCGGCAGGGAGTTTGGCCATACAGTTATAGGCTCCACGAATTTTGTAGGAACGTACAATCTGCTGGTCTTCCCGTTTGAGGTATACATTCGCTCCGAATTTCGCGGACAGGTTCAAATTCACCGTCAGCGGCGTATGGGTTACTACTTTGCGGAGTCGTTCGGCGGCAAGAAATATGTCGTCAAGCTGGGGGAATAGCGTCGGGGAATCAACGGTTTCTTTCATCTTCTCTTCTATGCGACGTGCTAACGTCTGTGCCGGGGTATTCACAATAGTATGATAATACGTTTTATAACGGGGAGGTTGGATAGGGAAGTATACAGCAACCGCCTTGGCGGTTTTCTGTGGGCTGTTTTTGAAGTAATGCTTGTATTATTAAAAAGGCACTGGTACGAAAAAGGGTGAATGAACGAATGGCATCATTCACTCATTCACCCTTGTAGTTTAGGGTTTTGAGTTTTTCGTTTTGAGTTCAATCCCAGGATTTGATTGCTACCGGTAACCAACTGATTCGTTACCGATGATTGATCTTTTACTCTTTCTTGCCCGCCTGAACGGGAATAAGTGGTTGAACTCTAAACTGAAAACACTAAACGCTAAACTGAAGAATTAGCTACGTTCGGGACGCAGGCTACGTACGGTAGCACCAGCTTTCCACATTTCTGATTCGCGGAGTTCGGCCAGTTCTACTTCCAGTTTTTCGCGGTAATCAGCCTGTGAGTTCCGGGTGATTGAAATCTGAGCCTGCTCACCTGATTTTACCGAGTTATACAGTTTCTCAAATACGGGCTTGGTTGCTTCTTTGAAGGGTTTCCACCAGTCCAGAGCACCACGTTGAGCCGTCGTCGAACAGTTGGCGTACATCCAGTCCATACCGTTTTCAGCCACTAAAGGCATCAGCGATTGGGTCAGCTCTTCTACTGTTTCGTTGAAAGCTTCTGAAGGCGAGTGACCGTTTTCGCGGAGTACTTCGTACTGAGCAGCGAAGATCCCCTGAATAGCACCCATCAGCGTACCACGCTCACCCGTAAGGTCGGACGTTACTTCTTTGTAGAAATCCGTCTCGAACAGGTAACCTGAACCTACGCCGATCCCCATAGCGATACATTTTTCGCGGGCTTTACCGGTAGCATCCTGGTAGATGGCGAAGCTGGAGTTCAGACCTTTTCCTTCTACAAACAAACGACGCAGGGACGTTCCGGAACCTTTGGGGGCTACCAGGAATACGTCTACGTCAGCGGGAGGAACGATACCCGTCTGATCTTTGTACGTTACACCGAAACCGTGTGAGAAATAAAGAGATTTGCCAGGCTTCAGAGCAGCTTTCACCGTAGGCCACAGGGCGATTTGAGCGGCGTCAGAAAGCAGGTAGCAAATGATGGTACCTTTCTCGAGAGCTTCTTCAATTTCGAAGAGGGTTTCACCGGGAACCCATCCATCGGCTACGGCTTTATCCCAAGTCTTGGAATCTTTCCGCTGACCTACGATTACGTTAAAGCCGTTATCTTTCATATTCAGTCCCTGACCAGGTCCTTGTACACCATAGCCAATGACCGCAATTACTTCTTCGTTCAGTACTTCACGGGCTTTTTCGAGGGGGAATTCTTCCCGGGTTACTACTTCTTCTTCGAGTCCGCCGAAGTTCAACTTTGCCATTTTGATTGAATTTTGAGGATAATAAAATTGTAAAAACTCTGTTTAGTTGTCAGTTTCCCGTTTGCTGTTTTCAGTAATATGCCCGAAGAAACCAGTGTCCATGATTAATGCTAGCAGTCTTCTGCTCAGAATCATTTCCTATTTAAAACGGGCCTCAAAACTATTTGCACTCGTTGAGAATATAATATGATAACTGACCACAGAAAACTGACAACTGTAAACTCCTAGGCGATTTCCCAGACTCCTTCCGAAGGCAAGTATTCGACCAGGCCTTTTTCTTCCTTGGATACGCTGATTCGGCCAGAACGGACGAACTCCAGAATACCCTGGGGTTTGATATAATGGTAGAACTCCATGATTTCGGCTTCCGTACCCGATTTTTCGATGACGACCGAATCCGTTCCCCATTGCACTACCCAGGCGTTGAAGTCCTTATTCACCCGCTCAATGTCGAGTTGGGGACCACCCAGGGGCGTTGAGATTTTGAACAGGGCTGTCTCCTGAAAGACGATGTCTTCGTCCAGATACCCGTACACCGCCAGTACATCGACCAATTTCCGAATCTGGCGTACCAGTTTTTCAACGGATTCGCGACTTTCAGATTTCAGTACAATGGTAAAGCGGGATACGCCTTTACGCTCGGTCTCACAAACCGTCAGCGATTCGATATTCAACCGACGACGCGTGAAGACAATCGTAATACGGTTTAGCAAACCTACCGTATTGGTTGTAAATATGGATATGGTGTAATTAGTCATCGTAGTATTGGGTTGATAGTTGTTGGTTAATCGTTATCAGTTCTTTACCATCAACTAATAATTGATCACCAACAACAACGAAGTCCTACTCTAAGCGGATTTTATCAACGGCCTGCCCGGCGGGAACCATCGGGAATACATTTTCCTCCTTCTCGCAAATCACCTCCAGCAAGTAAGGGCCATCGTGATTCAGCATCGTATCCAACGATTCGCTCAGGGCTGACCGGTCGCGGCAGGTATGGCCTTCAATATGGAAACCTTTGGCGATGGTTACGAAATCCGGGTTTTTGATGTCTACGAAGCTGTAGCGATTGTCAAAGAACAACTGTTGCCACTGGCGTACCATGCCCAGGAAGTTGTTGTTGAGAATGACGATTTTGATGTTCAGATTTTCCTGCCAGATCGTCGCCAGCTCCTGAAGCGTCATCTGAAATCCACCATCACCGATGAAGGCTACAACCGCACGATCGGGTGCTCCGCGTTTGGCTCCAATGGCCGCTGGCAGGGCAAAGCCCATGGTACCTGCACCACCGGAAGTTACCACCGAATTATGCTTTTTGAAGCGGTAGTACCGATTGGCAATCATTTGATGTTGTCCTACGTCGGTCACGACGACGGCTTCACCTTTGGTTTTTTCCGAAATCAGGTGTACGACTTCACCCATTTTGATTTCGTTGCCTTCGTGGAAAAGCGTAGCCCGCGTGATTTTCTCGTCTTCAACGGCATCGTACTTGCGGAATTCATCCCGCCATTCGGGGTGGGTACGTTCTTCTACCAGGGGTAACAGGGCTTTGAGAGCCTCTTTGGCATCCCCTACGACCGGAGCCGTTGCCTTGATGTTTTTATCAATTTCAGCCGGATCAATTTCGATGTGAACGACCTTGGCCTGCGTGGCGTACTTACTCAAATCACCCGTTACGCGGTCGTCGAAACGCATACCGATGGCGATCAACAGGTCACATTGATTGGTCAGGACGTTCGGCCCGTAATTGCCGTGCATACCCAGCCAGCCTACGTAATTGGGATGGTCCGCATCAAGGGCCGACATGCCTAATAACGTTGCGGCTACCGGAATACCCGTCTTTTCGGTAAAGGCTTTTAGTTCCGCTTCAGCCTTGGCGAGCGTAATCCCGTGGCCTGCCAGAATGTACGGTTTCTTAGCCCGGTTGATCAACTCGGCTGCCGCCTTTAACTGATCGTCCTTGGGTACCATCCGGGGTTTATAACTCACCATCGTTTCGCATTTGTGGTACGAAAAGGGTCGGGTCATCAACTCCATTTGGGCCGTCCGGGTAAAGTCCAGCACTACAGGTCCGGGGCGACCCGTTTGGGCGATATAAAAGGCCTTGGCAATCATTTCCGGCACTTCATCGGCACTGGTAATCTGATAATTCCACTTCGTAATGGGCATCGTCATCCCAATTACGTCCGCTTCCTGGAAAGCATCCGTTCCCAGCAGCTTATTGTATACCTGACCAATGATACACACCATCGGCGTTGAATCGAGCAGAGCATCACAGATGGGTGTCATCAGGTTGGTCGCTCCAGGGCCGGAGGTTACCAGACAAACACCCGCCCGATTTTGCATCCGGGCATAGCCCTGTGCGGCGTGACCGGCTCCCTGTTCGTGGCGAACCAAGATATGATGAAGGACGTCCCGGTAATCGTATAGGGCGTCGTAGGTAGGCATGATTGCTCCACCGGGATACCCGAAAATGGTATCCACTCCTTCGGCCAGTAACGCCAGCATCAGGGCATGTGAGCCCGTTACGGTACGTTGAGAGGCTTCTTCCAAAACTTCGGCAACAGTTTGCTTCTGGTGTGCCATAGGATTCTTCCTTTGTGTTAACGATGCCTCGTTAACCAGTTGATTGTTAACTACTCCAAGTTCAGTACTATCTATTTTACAAATCCGTTACGCAGCCCAAGCTAGCCGACGAAACGTTTTTAATATACTTCCGCAGTACACCCTGTTTGAACGGATTTTCCGGAGCAACCCAGGCGGCTTTACGAGCGGCCATTTCTTCATCGGAAATGTGTACCTGCAAAATGTTATTCACGGCATCGATGGTGATTAGATCGCCGTCCTGTACCAGAGCAATCGGGCCTCCGTCAAACGCTTCGGGGGTTACGTGCCCAACGACGAATCCGTGCGTACCACCCGAGAAACGGCCATCCGTAATCATGGCAATTGAGTTCCCCAGACCGGCTCCGATTACCGCCGACGTAGGCTTCAGCATCTCCGGCATACCCGGTCCACCTTTAGGACCTTCGTAACGGATCACGACCACCATTCCGGGTTTCACTTCACCATTGGCTAAAGCGGCCATGAGCGTTTCTTCCTTATCGCACACTTTCGCAACGCCTTCGAACCGTTCGCCTTCTTTACCCGTAATCTTGGCAACGGCACCCGTGGGTGCCAGGTTTCCGTACAGAATCTGCAAGTGACCCGTAGCTTTGATGGGATTTTCAATCGGGAAAATGATTTTCTGCGATTCAAACTCCAGGTCGGGTTCTGTTTCCAGATTTTCGGCGATGGTTTTTCCCGTAATGGTCATACAATCGCCGTGCAGTAATCCAACTTTTAACAGGTATTTCATCACGGCCGGTACGCCGCCAATGGCTAACATATCTTCCATGAAGTACTTTCCGGAAGGCTTCAGATCCGCCAGCAGGGGCGTCCGGTCACTGATTTCCTGAATGTCTTTCAGCGTAAATTCTACACCCGCTGCGTGGCCAATGGCTAAATAGTGCAGGACCGCATTCGTCGATCCCCCCAAGGCCATTACTAGCGTCAAAGCGTTTTCAAGTGATTTACGAGTGATGATATCGCGGGGTTTCAAATCCAGTTCGAGCAGTTTTTTCATGGCTGCTCCTACGGCCAGACATTCCGCCTGTTTGCCTTCGTGCGTAGCGGGGTACGAACTGGAATTCGGTAAGCTCAGGCCCAGGGCTTCAATGCTGGAAGCCATCGTGTTGGCCGTATACATCCCACCGCAGGCTCCGGCTCCGGGAATGGCATTCTGGATGACTCCTTTGTAATCTTCGTCGGCAATGGTACCCGCGAATTTTTTGCCTAAGGCTTCGAAGGCCGAAATGATGTCAAGTTTCTGACCTTTCCACTGACCCGTCCGAATGGTACCACCGTATACCATAATTCCGGGACGATTCAGACGAGCCATAGCCATGATGGCTCCAGGCATATTTTTATCGCAACCGACGACCGTAATCACGCCGTCGTACCATTGGCCGGCCACTACGTCCTCAATCGAATCGGCGATAATGTCACGGCTGGGTAGGGAGTAACTCATTCCGTCATTGCCGTTCGTCATCCCGTCTGATACACCAATCGTATTAAAAATAAGTCCGACCAGACCATTCGCCTGCACGCCTTTTTTCACGTGAACGGCGAGTCCATTCAGGTGCATATTGCAGGTATTTCCTTCGTAACCCGTGCTGGCAATGCCAATCTGGGCTTTCGACATATCTTCTTCGGTGAGGCCCACGCCGTATAACATGGCCTGAGCCGCCGGATTGGTCACTTCTTGAGTAAGCGTACGTGAGTACTTATTCAATGGGGTACTTTCGGTGGTCATAGGAGCTCGTTGTTAAGCGAACGACTCGGAAAAGTGAAGCGAAGAAGGTCCATCAGGGCCAGACTCTTCCGTTTGCATTCTTACAGTATAATGATAAACAAAATTGCACTAATCGAATAAATCTTGCCTTATTCTAAGACACTGATGGTTTGATAACAAAAAGACCTTTCTCGGGATGTGAGAAAGGTCTTTCGTGGTGAATATCAACCTATCTCACACCGATGTTCGGATGAGCACGAGAAGAATAATCACAGAAATATTTAAAATGAATCGAGCCATCAGGAATTGAATTTTGCCGTTTTTACCGGCGGCATATCGCAAAGGTAAAGGCTTCCATTTTTGAATTCCAAAAAAATTTGCCTTTTTTCATACCTGCCGCATTCTATTGCCATATTATTAAAAAGCACTTCATGATTTTGTAAAATTTGCATCACATTGCCATAATAACCAAACGTTAGTTTCGCAGCCAATACTCCTTGCATTTAATCCATTGCTGCGATGTCACGTACCTTTACTTTTTCGCTAAAACCATTTGGCCTCGCTCTGGGTTCATTGGCTCTGCTCAGTTCCTGTACGGATCATGAATTGCCCGGTGGCACTTCGTATCCGTCCCAAGCAACCGTCTCGACTCCGAAGGTCTTGGCTACCTTTACCAACGACTTTACTAAAAATCTACCGATTACGGCTTATAACGGTGGTTTTGGCTCGGCAATGGCCGTTGATCCGAATGATCCAAAGATTTTTTATCTGCTGACCGACCGTGGTCCCAATACCGATGGGGTTGGTTCGGATGCCAAGGTTTTCCCGGTACCAGCCTTCGCTCCGCAAATTGGAAAATTCCGTTTAGAAGGAAGCGAATTGAAACTCATCGAAACGATTGAACTCAAGGATGCTACGGGCAAAAAACTGACGGGTTTACCCAATCCAGCCGGATTGGGCAACGCGGGTGAACTGGCTCAGGATATTAACCTTCAACCCCTATCTCCGGCTATGGATCCCAACGGACTTGATTCAGAAGGTCTCGTCGCTATGGCCGATGGCTCATTCTGGGTGTCGGATGAATACGGTCCGCACATCGTTCACTTCGATCGTACTGGCCGTACCCTGCGTCGCCTGAATCCATTCAATACCGGGGCGGATGCTCTGCCTAAGGTACTCGCCAAACGCTGGCCCAATCGCGGGATGGAAGGGCTGACAATTACCCCCGATGGTAAAACGCTGGTAGGTATCATGCAGAATACGCTTCGTAACCCCAACAAGGCCACGGCTGATAATGCTACGGTACTACGGATTCTGACGTATCAGATTGAAACGGGTGTGACGCAGCAGTTCATTTACCTCATGGATAAGCCCAATCCCTTCCGGGTTAGTGAAATTACGGCCATTACCAACACCACTTTTCTGGTGCTGGAACGGAACGACGACGCCCTGGGCGGTGGCAATACACCTGTAAAAAATATTTTCAAAATTGACATTACCGGAGCTACGGACGTATCCGATTCTGAAAATAAGGCATCTGGAAAATTGTTTGGGGGCAAAACGCTGGAAGAATTGACTCTGGCCGAATGGTCGAACTACGGCATTAAATCCGTGAAGAAGGAATTTGTCGTAGATGTTATACAGGCCATTCCGAATTATCCCCACGATAAAGTAGAAGGTCTGGTGGTATTAAGTCCCACGCTGATTGCCGTTGCCAATGACGACGACTTTGGTTTAGCGACCGAAGGCTCCTCAGCTAATCGGAAGATGATCCAGAAAATTCTCCCTTCTGTGAATAAAGTTGATTTTAATGCCGTCTATTTCATTTCTTTGCCGAAAGCTTTAAAGTAGCCATCATCTTTCTACCTTCAATCCGGGGCCTCCTCCTTGTGGGGAGGCTCTTCTATATCCAGGCGGAAAAGACCAGTACCCAGGTTACGATCACATCCCGTAAAAAATGTAGAGCCCGGCTTAGGTGATTGGTTACCGATTGAGCCTGAATGCCCATGATCAGGCCAATTTCTTCGTTCGACAAGTTATCGTAAAACGCCAGCATCACGGCTTCCCGTTGCCGTTCGGGCAAACGATCAATGCCCTGCCGTAACCGCTGTACGCGATCCTGCCGACTCTCTTCCTCCAGAATATCCGATTCAACGGAAGGCATAAATAATTCCGCGGGCCAGATTTCCTGCCAGTCGATGCTATCGTCGGAGCGTTTGCGGGTTTTGGACAAGGCATTACGTAATACCCGAAACAGATAGAATTTAATCGTCTGTAAGTCGGTTAGGTGTTCCCGCCGCTGCCAAATTTCAACGAATACATCCTGAATGGTATCCCGTACCAGGTCGTAATCCGAAGTCAGCCGTTTTCCGTACGAAAACAAGGCTGGAGCGTAGCGTCGATAGATAGCTTCGTACGCCTGGGTATCGCCCCGACGAAAGGCATTCCAAAGTTCAAAATCAGACGTACAGGTGGTATGCATAGGCTTAGGTTTTTAAAAAGTGGTGTTTGGCAGGGCGTGTGATTGCCTACCAAACACCGAATAATTCCACGTTTAACTCCAGTCCCGATCCCAGGAATCCGGTGTATCCCACTGCGTAGTCGGAGCAAACCACTGTTCCCCTTTTTTCAGAAACTTCTTGGCAAATTCTTCGTTGAATTCCACGCCTAAGCCCGGCTTGTCGGGTACTTTCACGAAGCCATTGGCAAAGGGTTTATCAATACCCGTTACCAGATCTTCCCAACCGGCAATGTCCACGCCGTGGTGCTCCAGAGCAATAAAATTCTGCGTAGCCGCCGCACAATGAACATTGGCCATCATGCAGATGGGGGTCCCGGCAAAGTGCATGGCCATGGGAACGCCGTGTTCCTCGGCGTAGTCACCGATTTTTTTCGTTTCCAGGATCCCGCCCGACGAAGCCAGATCCGGGTGAATCATGTCTACCGCTTTGGCGTTAATGAGCTTGATGAATTCTTCTTTGGCGTAAATATCTTCGCCCGTCAGCGTAGGCGTTTCGATGGCCTCGGTAATCTGCCGCCACTGGTCGTGGTAAAACCAGGGAACCAGGTCTTCCAACCAGGCCAGCTGATATTTTTCCACCGCTTTCCCAATCCGGATCGCCGTATTGACGTCGAAATGGCCAAAGTGATCCGCCGAAATTGGGATGTCGTAGCCCACTACACTTCGTACTTTTTCTACGTAATCGGCGATATACTGAATCCCTTTTTCCGTCACCTGTACGCGGGTAAAGGGGTGTTTGGTCAGGCCGTAACTACCTACGCGTCCGATCTTGCTATTGCCGTACTGGTTGCGAATATCCCAAAGGCCGGCTCCAATGAGCATGTCCGGTTTATCGGCCAGCAGACCAATCCCGAAATCCATCTTTAACCAGGTATATCCTTTATCGAGTCGCGTTTCCTTGAGTTTCTTTCCGAACGCTTTCGGATCATCGACTTCGGGTGTATCAGCGTACAGGCGGATTTCATCGCGGTACTTCCCCCCCAACAGTTGGTAGACGGGTACATTGTATGCTTTACCGGCCAGATCCCACAAGGCCATCTCTACGCCGCATACGCCCCCGGCAGCCCGACCGTGATTGCCAAAGGGCCGAATCATCTTGAAAAGCTGCTCGACGTTACAGGGATTTTTACCGAGTAGACGGCTCTTGAGCATTAACGCGTACTTCGGACTGGCTCCATCGCGTACTTCACCCCAGCCCACAATTCCCTGATTCGTTTCAATGCGAATCACCGGGCTGGTAAAGGGGACACCCTGTAAATGGGCGATGCGGAGATCCGTAATTTTCAGTTCGGATGGTTTGGAAGCCCGGCCTACCCGTTGCGTAACATATTCGAGTTCCTGCTCGGTCTTTCCATCAAAACGCATGCCTAACGCAAGGCCGCCTAAAGCGGCTTTCCGCATAAAATTTCGGCGATCCGAACCGGGCTGACTTTCGGGCGGAGGTACAGCCGCCTGTGTCGGCAGCTTGAAGCGGTCGATAAACTTTTTCATTGTATTATATAGAGTTTAGAGGTAATTTTTCGGCGAAAAGTTACGCACAATACGGAGTATCCAAGAATAAATTGTCTTTTTTTTGCACTACGACTTAATGAATGTCTGGCAAAAGCGTCATTAGGCGTAACTTTTCTACCTCTAAACATATCTATGAAAAAAGTTTTCACCTTCGCTCTGATCCTGAGCGGACTAAGCCTATTGCTTGCCTTAGGCTTATTTCTAACGGGGTCCGGCTCGCATACGGCTCTGCCCGTGATTGGGGGGCTGTTTCTATTAGCCATCGGCGTTCGACGCTCCCCGGCAACCACCAGTCTGACCTATACGGTACTAATTCTGACGGCCGTATCGGTGGCGATGTACCAACCGCAGTGGTTTATCCGCTGGGGAAACTTTGAACTCAAACGGCTGATCATCCCGCTCCTACAAATCATCATGTTCGGGATGGGTTCGCAGTCGAGTCTGGAAGATTTTGCCGGCATTGCCAAAAATCCGAAAGGAGTACTTGTGGGCATTACGAGCCATTACCTGATTATGCCCAGTATCGGATTTCTGCTGGCAGTCACCTTTCCCCTTCCGCCGGAAATTGCTACGGGTATTATTCTGGTGGGTTGCTCGCCGAGTGGTCTGGCTTCCAATGTGATGGCTTACATTGCCCGGGCTAACGTACCCTTATCGGTAACCGTTACGGCTTTTTCTACGCTGTTATCGCCCTTACTGACACCGGCGTTGCTACAGCTTTTGGCGGGGGCCTTTTTACCCGTTGATTTCTGGAAAATGGTCATGGAGATTTTTAACATTACCATTCTACCCATTGTGGCGGGTCTGCTCTTTAACGCCCTGGCTTATCCGGGTCAATCCCGCCGGAGCATCGCGATTCAGATTGCGGTGTATTTCGGCATCATTCTGCTCAAAAATGCCATTGCGTTAGTCGAAGGCTCGACGGATTTCGCTGAAACGGTCGGCTGGAATGCGTTCTGGTTTATTGGCATGCCCCTGCTCGGTGGCTGGCTCTTTCAACGCTGGGCCGGAGGTCGCCGGGAAATTATGGATTCGATTTTATCCACGCTTTCCATGGTGGGGATTACTACCATTATCGTCGTGATTACGGCGGCGGGTCAGCAGAGTTTATTGCAGGTAGGGTTGGTGCTGGTACTGGCTTGCTTTCTGCACAATACGCTGGGTTATTTTCTGGGTTACTGGTGTTGCCGACTGGTAGGTTTAAATGAACAGTCAAGCCGCTCGGTAGCCTTTGAAGTGGGCATGCAGAATGCGGGGATGCTTCGGGTCTGGCTTTACAAATGGGGCAGTTGGCCACTACGGGCCTGGCTCCGGCCGTGTTCGGTCCGCTGATGAACACGACCGGTTCCATGCTGGCCAACTGGTGGCGGAGTAAACCACCGCAATCCGAAGAAGTACCCGCCGAGCCCTCGCCCGTGTCTTCTTAGTCCAATGAATTTTTAGTACTCTTTTATACCTCTAAACTCTATCCAAGTATGCGTTTTTCATTCGTAGTAGTGGCTTCTCTGTTGCTAGCGGCCCAGTTGCGTGCCTCGGCTCAGCACATCAATGCTCCCAAAGAGCTGATTCAAACCTACACTTCGCAGTATAAGGGCGAACGCTTCCCGGACGGGCGGCCCAAAGTGCCGGATGATCTGGTCAAGCGACTCAAGGATATTTCGCTGGAAGAAGCCTGGGGTGTGCTTCGCAATGAAGGGTATACGAATCAGTTTGAGGCGGGATGGATGCGAATTAGTCCGGGAAAAGTACTCGCCGGTCGGGTACTCACGGCTCAGTACATGCCCTCACGGCCCGATATGGAAAACCCGGTCAAGGAAAAAGGCAAAGCCGAAAACCGCAAAGGAGCACCTAACTCCTGGCCCATTGATCAGCTGACGGAAAATGACGTATACGTAGCCGACGGCTTCGGCAAACTCGTGGACGGTACGTTGATTGGCGACAATCTTGGTAATTCCATTTACGCCAAATCCAAAACCGGTGTCGTCTTTGATGGCAGCGTTCGCGATCTGGAAGGCCTCGAAGAAATTGAAGGCTTTACGGGCTTCGTTCGGGGCTTTGATCCTTCGTTTATCAAAGACATGCTCATGACGGGTATTAACTATCCCATTCGTATTGGCCGGGCAACGGTGTTACCGGGGGATCTGGTTCTGGGAAAAACGGAAGGGGTCATTTTCATTCCCGCTCACCTGGCTGAAAAGGTGATTACCTCTTCCGAATGGATTGCTCTAACGGATGACTTTGGCCACCAGATGCTTCGCGAAGGCAAGTACACGCCCGGCGAAATCGATATGAAATGGTCGCCTGCCATTGTACAAACGTTTCGCGACTGGCTCAAGGCTCACCCCGAAAAAGTGAAGATGTCGGCAGCACAGCTGGAAGAGCGGATGAAGAAGCTGTAGGTGGATTGATGGGTTGTAGTTAATCGTCGAAAGGACGTAGGCTCTTGTCAGGCAGGAGGCTATGTCCTTTTGACGTTTAACGTTGCCCCGCATTGCATACGGGGCTATTTACGTTGAACCCCTTCGGGGTTACCCAACAGGAATGAACAAGGCTACTGGTGCACATTTTCTAACCTGTACCAGTGGGAGGGCGTTTAACCCAAAACAAATGCCCCAACTATCCACGAAAAACCATTAACCCACCGCTAATGCTTATCCAGAATCGCCATGGTAAGCCGACTTATACAAACTAACTGTTGATTTTCGTTAGTAATACGAATCTCCCAGACGTGGGTTGATTTTCCCAGATGGATGGGCGTAGCCCGTCCGTATACATACCCTTCCTTCACCCCTCTGACGTGATTGGCATTGATGTCCAGTCCGACGGCTATTTTTCCTTCACCGATACAGGCATAAGCCGCTACGCTCCCCAGCGTTTCGGCCAATAGTACGGACGCTCCGCCGTGCAACACCCCAAAGGGCTGTCGCGTGCGAGCATCCACGGGCATACGGGCTTCCAGGTAATCCTCACCGATCTGGGTGAATTCGATACCCAGATGACCAGCCGCCGAACCCTGGTTAAGTTCATTTAAACGTTCAGGCGTAATATCCGTATGCATGATCATTTTCGTATATTTTAAAAATGCGTGTTTGAAGGTTCCCACTGATTTTGTCGGAGCCTTACCCGGTAAAATACGGGGTCTTTGGCAAAATAACTACCATTTTATTGATACAAGCGTGACAGACTCGCTCAGGAATCCGTACTTTTGCGGAAATTTTACGCGAGCCATGACTCTGATCTCAAGTGTATTAGCGAAAGTTTGATTTCCACATATTTAAACCAGTGGGCCAACGCCCACCCCCCAACACACTTTGAAAATCATTTATCTGGTTCGGCACGGTGAAACCGAATACAATCGATTAGGAATCGTACAGGGATCGGGCGTTGATTCGGACCTGAACGAAATGGGCCAAGCTCAGGCTCAGGCCTTTTATGAAGCGTATAAACAGATCCCCTTCGATCGGATTTATACCTCAGCTCTGAAACGTACCGTGCAATCGGTTCAGGGTTTTATTGATGCAGGCATTCCTTATGAACAACATGCGGGCCTGAATGAGTTTGGCTGGGGTGCCATGGAAGGCAAAACGCCGCACTATACCGAAGATGAGTATTATCGCAGTATGATTTATAACTGGCGAATCGGTAATGTGGACGTTCCGGCCATTGGTGGCGATAGCCCGCTGAGCGTACTGCAACGGCAGGTTCCCGTCATTGACCACGTGCTAAGTCGACCCGAGGAAGAAGTTGTACTGATTTGTATGCATGGTCGGGCGATTCGGATTCTGTTGACGTATCTGTTCAAGGAACCCCTTTCGGAAATGGATCATTGGGAACACTCGAATTTGTGTCTCTATAAAATCCGTTACGACTACGACACCAATCACTTCACGCTCGAAATCGGTAACGATACCCGCCACCTGGCCGGTCTGGCGAAAGAACCTGAAGTGAGTAATTCTTAATGCGTTTGGGGTTTAGCGTTTTGGGGTTAGCGTTCGAGCAGGTTTTTCTAGCGAACGCCAAACTCAAAATCCTAAACACCGGATGCTCTTCCCATGGTATACGATATTACTCTTATTGGCGGTGGCATTGTAGGGCTGGCTACGGCTTTGCAAATCAAACGGCAGCGTCCGCAACTGAAGGTGTTACTGCTGGAAAAAGAACGGCGGGTCGCCATGCACCAGACGGGTCATAATTCCGGCGTGATTCACTCCGGCCTGTACTATAAACCGGGCAGCTTAAAGGCGATCAATTGCATTCGGGGTTACGACATGTTACTTGATTTTGCTAGAAAAGAAGGAATTCCTTACGATTTGTGCGGCAAGATTGTAGTAGCCACCAAGAACGAACAAATTCCCCTGCTTGAAAACCTGTACCAACGCGGCCAGCAAAACGGACTCAACCAAATCCGTCGCATTAGCCTCGGCGAAATGCGGGAAATTGAGCCGTACGTAGCGGGTGTTGATGCCCTGTTTGTACCCTATACGGGTATCATCGACTATACTGCCGTCGCTGAAAAATACGCCGAAAAGTTACAGGCCCTCGATGGCCTGCTCCACCTGGGCGAACAGGTCATCGGCATTACTAAGGGGCAGTCCCTAAGCATCGTCAAAACGACGCGGGGGACCTACGAAACCAAGCTGGTTATCAATTGTGCGGGCTTGTATTCGGACAAAGTGGCTCAGCTTTCGCAGGATCAGCCCGTCAATGTACGCATTACGCCTTTCCGCGGCGAGTACTACGAACTTCGGCCCGAACGCCAGCACCTGGTACGCAACCTGATTTATCCCGTACCCGACCCTAACTTTCCGTTCCTGGGCGTACACTTTACCCGCATGATTGGCGGAGGCGTGGAAGCAGGGCCGAATGCTGTACTGGCTTTCCGCCGCGAAGGGTATAAGAAACTGGACATTAATTTTAAAGAACTCTGGGAAACCTTTGCCTGGCCGGGCTTTCAGAAAGTAGCCGCTAAATACTGGCAAACGGGTCTGGGCGAAATGTACCGGAGCTTTTCCAAAGCGGCCTTTACCAAAGCCCTGCAGGAATTGATTCCCGATATTCAGGAGCATGATCTGATTCCGGGCGGAGCGGGCGTACGGGCCCAAGCCTGTGATCGAACCGGGGGCTTGCTGGATGATTTTGCCATTCTGGAAGATGAAAAAGTCATCAACGTACTTAATGCTCCTTCGCCAGCGGCTACTTCTTCCCTTTCCATTGGCCTGACGGTTTCGGAAATGGCTCTCAAACGTTTTTAAGTGATCGTTTTTTTATTGCCTGAAAAGCCGCTCCTCATTGAGCGGCTTTTTTTCTATAAAGATTACGTTTTCACCCAAAAGATAAAAAATATAAAAATCTAATAATCAGCTATTTAAAATTACAAAACCCTTAAAAATTAAATTTTTTACACTTTTTTTCATACGAGGTGAGTTAAAATCACCCCTTGTTTCCTCTTGGTGTTAAATCAATTGAAGATGAACTACCAGGATTTTAAACGTGAGGATTTTGTAGCGGATTCCTACTTCCGAAAGTGGGTGCAAAATCCCGATGCCGCCACCCGGCAATTCTGGTACGAATTCCTGACTGATTATCCCGAACAAACCGAAACCATTCGCCAAGCTGCTGAGCTGGTATTGGATTTAGCCGAACTATCCAAGGAAAAAGTCCCAGACCCGAACACCGCTGAACAAGAACAAGCTTGGTTAGAAATTACCCGACGTACCCATCCTTCGTATGTGCGAAAACTGCCGCTGTACCGACAACGCTGGGCCTGGGCCACGGCGGCCTGCCTCGCTTTTCTGCTGAGTTGGGGCTTTTGGTACAGTTACCGCAGCTCCAGTCAGCCCTACCAGAGCTTACGTTCAACTTCTGAAGTTCCCCTCAAGGAATGGGTCAATACGACCGATCATGCCCAGACGCTTACCTTACAGGATGGCAGTTCCATCATTCTCAACCCGGGCAGTCGGTTAAGTTACCCAGTCCAATTCGCAGCGGATAAGCGAGAGGTTTATCTTTCGGGAGAAGCCTTGTTTGAGGTAGCTAAAAATCCGAAACAGCCCTTTTTTGTATACGCGAACGAATTGATTGCGAAAGTATTAGGCACCAGTTTTAAAGTACGGGCTTTTCCTAAAGATCAGCAGGTGATCGTGACGGTACGCACGGGACGAGTGTCCGTATTTGCCCAGTCAGACGCCCATGTCAAAGAGAAAGCCAGCTCCCGCGAGCTCGAAGGGCTTGTACTGAGTCCCAATCAACAAATCACGTACTCCCGGCAGGACGTACGCATGACGAAATCACTGGTGACCGAACCGGTCGTTCTATCCCACGCCAAGCCCAGTATTCCACCCTTTACGTTTCGTAATACATCCGTAAAAACGGTGTTCGAAGCCGTGGAAAAAGCCTATGGGGTACAGGTAGTATTTGATGAAGAAACGCTCCGAAACTGCCAACTGACGGCGGATCTGACGGATGAACCCCTGTTTCGCAAGCTCGAAATCATCTGTAAAAGTATCGAGGCTCAGTACCAGGTCCTCGACGCCCAGATTGTTATAACGGGCCACGGCTGTCCAGCCAACCCTTAGCTCTGAAATTACTCTGATTTATAGTCCATTAGCTTAACCTCTAAATCGCTTACGCTAGGTAAGCACCCTGAACAAGTACCGGTCTACTCCCCTTCCCTTGTACGGGGAAGGGGGTTGGGCCACTCTTCCTCATCAGCTCTGAATTACTTCCCTGAAAGCCAGCCTTTTAATATATAGTACCAACAAAACCTAAAGTACGCGTAAGTACCTTTTTTCGATGGCCCATCCCCGGCAAAGCGGATGCCGGGAAAGGATTGCCTTCCTTTTACTTCTAACTTCTATCATTTATGAACAAACCATTATTTTTTCGCGGCGTAGGCTGGTCTTTGATGAGCTTGCTTATCATTCCTCTGCTGCTGAGCTGGGTTTTACCGGGTCGAGCCTTGGCGTACCCTAGACAGGAAATACTCGATCGCCGCGTTACCTTACGGGTCGATCACGATGATTTCAGTACCGTATTGAACCAATTAGAAAAAACAGCGGATGTCAAGTTTTCGTATAGTCCGCAACTCGTTGGAACGAAACGAAAAGTCAGCCTTTCCGTGGTCGATGAAAAACTTACCGTTGTTCTGGACCGCCTGCTCCAACCCTTGCGATTGAGCTACGAGGTGGTTGGAAATCAGATTATTCTCAAACGAAGAACGATCAGTGAAACCTCCCTTCCCGAAGCCAGTCTGGTACCCGTACCACAAGTAACGGTTACAGGTAAAGTGAGTGATGAAAATGGCCAACCCATTCCGGGGGCTAACGTTCGACTCAAGGATAATCCTTCCATTGGTACCACTACCAATGCGGAAGGTCAGTATTCACTCAATATTCCCGACAATACGACGGGTGTTCTGGTCTTTAGCTCCGTAGGTTATATGGGCAGCGAGGTACCGCTGGCCAATCAGAGCGTCATTAACATTACGCTCAAAGCCGGTACAACCGCCCTTTCGGAAGTAGTTGTAACGGCCCTCGGTATCAAGCGGGAAGCAAAGAAACTGGGCTATTCCACCTCAACGGTAAACACCGAACAGATTACCACCAACCGTACGGTTAACCTCGGTAATAGTTTACAGGGAAAAGTGGCGGGTGTGAACGTTACGGCTCCGGCGGGCGGACCGGGCGGTACTTCAAAAATTCGGATTCGGGGCCAGTCTTCATTTAAAGGCGACAACTCTCCCCTGATCATCGTCAACGGTGTACCCATCAACAATACCAACTTTTCCAGCCGTCAGGGCGATGGGGACGGTACGACGAACCGAAGCGGCTCGGCTTCCGACGGTGGTGACGGTCTACAGAGTATTAATCAGGACGATATTCAGAGCATTACGGTACTGAAAGGCTCAACGGCGGCAGCTTTGTACGGGTTTCGGGCGAAGGATGGAGCGATTGTCATTACAACCAAAACCGGACAAGTGGGACAGGGGATTGGCGTGGAGGTCAACTCGAACTTCATCGCGACCAGGCTTTGGATTATACTGATTTCCAGTACGACTACGGTCAGGGTGAATACGGCAAACGTCCGCAAAGCGTAGGCGATGCCCAGAGCTCGGGTGTATTCAGTTTCGGGGAACGGTTTGATGGAAAGCCTACGTATCAGTTTGATGGGGTACAGCGGCCCTACCTGCCTCAACGCCACCGCATCCGGGATTTTTACCGCACGGGTACGAGCTGGAATAATTCCGTAGCCCTTTCGGGTGGCAATGAGAAAGGGGGCTTCCGTTTGTCCTTCTCCAATATGGACGCTACGTCGATCATGCCAAATTCGGATTTCCACAAACAGATTTTAAACCTGGGGCTGAATTACAACTTCACACCGAAGCTGTCGGTACAGTTAAACGCTAACTATTCAAACGAGTACAACCACAATCCCCCACAGATTGGCTTACAGGACCTTAATGCCAATACGACGGTTTACACCACGGCGACTTCCGTAGCAATGAAGACGCTCGAAGACAACCGCTACGACGAGAATGGGTACGAACGGGCTACCTCACGTTTTACCAATCGGAACAACCCGTACTGGGTAGCGTATGACCGTTTCGAGCACGTTCGCCGGGACCGCATTTTCGGTAACGCTTCGGTTCGGTACCAATTGACCGACTGGCTCTACGTACAGGGCCGAATTGGACAGGATTATTTCACGCGTCCGTACGATTTTAACCGTCCTACGGGTACCCGTTCAGTAGCTGCAGCGGCGACAGGATTCAATGGCTATTACTACCAGGAAGTGAATACCTTCCGAGAACGAAACCTGGATTTCCTGATTGGCGGCAGTCATAAGATGGGTAATTTCGGTCTTGACGTAACCCTAGGTGGAAACTCGCTCCAGCAAGTTTTCACCAGTAACAATGCGTCGGCTACGAACTTCTACATCCGGGATCTGTACACCATCATGAACGGACAGAATAAGGAACCGCAGTACGGTTATACCAAAAAACGGGTAAATTCGCTGTATGGCGTGGCGGAGCTTTCCTACAAGAACTTTTTATTCCTGAACGTAACGGCCCGGAATGACTGGTTTTCCACGCTGAATCCGAAATCCAATAGCTACCTGTATCCTTCCGTTAGCGGTAGTTTTGTCCTGAGTGATGCGATCAAGGAACGGCCGACCTGGATGAATTTTGCGAAAATTCGGGCGGCGTACGCGGAAGTCGGCGGCGATACCGATCCTTACCAGAATGCCTTGTTCTATAACCTGAATGCGAACCCCTTACAGGGCCAAGCCCTGGGTTATATCACCAGCGATGTCAGCCCGAATCCAGACCTGAAACCATTAAAGGTGAAAGAAGCTGAATTAGGGCTGGAGTTCCGTACCCTGGACAGCCGTATCAATCTGGACGTGGCTTATTATAATAAAAAAACGGTCGATGAAATTCTGAACGTGGATATTTCGACGGCTTCGGGTTACAACAAATCGAAAGTAAACGTAGGCCAACTTCGTAACAAGGGTATCGAAGCCTTACTGACGCTGGTTCCCGTTCGGAAAGAAAAGTTTAGCTGGGAAACCGCCTTCAACTTTACCTACAACGAAAGTGAAGTACTCGCCTTGGCCGACGGACAGGCCCGTTTAAAAGTAGGTCAGGGTGACTTCTTCGGTGAAGTCTGGCACGAGGTCGGTATGCCCATGGCTTCGCTTCGCGGCATTGCCTACAAACGCGACGACCAGGGCCGGATCATTACCGCCGGCGGCAAGCCCGTAGCGGGCCCGATCACAACCTTCGGCAGTGCGATTCCCAAGTATACGGGCGGCTGGATCAATACCTTTACCGTGGCGGGTTTCCGGATTTTTACGCAGGTGGATTTCAAGGGAGGCCATAAAATCATCTCCAATTCTAACCTGAACTTCCTGCGGCATGGGCTGGCGAAAGAATCACTGGTCGGTCGTGAAGGCGGCGTACTCTTCGAAGGCGTAACGGCCGAAGGTGCTCCCAACACGACCCGCGTGGAAGCCGAAGATTTTTACTCCAGCTATCGGAGTACGAACAACGCCGAGCGTTTTGTGTATAATGCCAGTTTCATTCGCTGGCGTTCGCTCTCGGTGAGTTACGATCTGTCGCGTTTCGTTCGTAAATCATTCGTGAAGAACCTGACGGTTTCCGCCCTTTGTAACAACGTACTGCTCATCAAAAAACACCTGCCCAATTTAGATCCGGAAGCGGTGAACGGAGCGTCTGATAACATTCAGGGGATTGAAACGCATACACTTCCGACGAGTCGCAGTTACGGTATGAATTTGAACCTGAAATTTTGATTCACATGAAAAAGATACTGATACTTCTGGCGATGGCCGCGGGCCTGAGCAGTTGCGATAAAGATTTCGAAAGCATTAATACGAATCCGACTCAATCCACGAATATTGATCCGGTGTATCTGTTTTCCAACGCCCAGCTCAATACGACACTCGCTTCCCAAACGATGTTTTACGAAGCCGCGATTGTCCAACAGGTCAATACACCTTTCGGAGGGGTCAATACGGGAGCAAACCTGAATCAGGATTACCGCGACAATTCACGGGTCAACTGGCTGTACCTCTACAGTGGTACCAACAACGGAAACAATGGTCCCATCAAACTGCTCACGGCGGTACTGGATCAAACCAAGGCAGACAGTTCGCGGACGAACCTTTACCACATGTCTCGCATCTGGCGGGCGTATGTGTTTCAGGTTTTAGTAGACACCTACGGCGATGTTCCGTATTTCGATGCGGGTAAAGCCTATATCTCCGGAAATAAGCTACCGAAGTACGACCCGCAGGCGGAAATTTATACGGACTTGGCGAAAGAACTCGAAGGAGCCATTGCCGGACTTAATGCTGCCAAACGCATTGAAGCGGGCGATCTCTTCTATCAGGGAAACGTAGCGAAATGGAAACGGCTGGGCTATTCACTTTTACTGCGAATCGGGATGCGGTACTCGAAAACGGATCCAGCTAAAGCCCAGGCTCTGGCTCAGAAAGCCTATCAGGGTGGTGTACTGCAATCGAACGACGACAATGTCAGAATTCAGTATTCCAGCATTTACACCAATCCGCTCGGGAATCTTTGGAACAATACGGAAAAAGCGAATTTGTACGTAGGTGCTCCATTCGTATCGTATTTAAAATCGACAAATGATCCCCGCCTTACCGTCATTGCTGTTCGGTATGGTGAACCTTCCAAAAACCCTGAACAAACAACCGTAGATCGCACGTTTGCCAATCAGATCGGTATGCCCTTCGGTTACGATGATGGCTCCATTGGTACGGCTCCTAACTTCCCCGGAAAAGTAGCCTCGGGCGGCTGGAATTATTCCCAGATCAATCGTCGGACGGTCGGTAAGGTAGATGGCCCTACGTACTATGTGACTTACGCTCAAACACAGTTGTTACTGGCTGAGGCCGCCCAACGCGGCTGGATTCAGGCCTCGGCAGCGGACCTGTACAAGGCGGGTGTAACGGCTCACATGAACCAGATGAAAGACTACGATGCTTCGGCTACCATCGCTCAGACGGCCATTGATGCGTATCTGGCGGCTCAGCCGTATAACGCAGCTCAGGGACTCGAACAAATCAATAGCCAGTATTGGGTGGCTTCCTTTCTGAATGGTCCGGAAGCCTTTGCCAACTGGCGGCGTAGCGGTTTTCCGGTGCTGTCCCCCAATAAGTATCCCGGCCGAACGATTACGGGAGACTTTATTCGTCGTCTCACCTATCCTATTTTGGAGCAATCCGTCAACGCGGAAAATTACAATGCAGCGGTAAGCCGACAAGGTCCGGATAATCTGGAAACGCGGGTTTTCTGGGATAAACCTTAAAAAGTACAAATTTCTGCCACTGAAGCGTCCGGAAGCCATTTTCCGGACGCTTTTTGTTTCTATGGATAAGTGCGAAAGGAGCCGATTAGTTACCTACTCTCTTCGCCTAAAACCAAATATTATTCCGTATTTAATTATTATCTATAATCGTTATAGATTATTCATACATCAAAAATAACGCCAGAAAATTTCAAGGTTTTGTACAATTTATATTTATTAACTATTTGATAATCAAAAATTTATGATTTAAAATTTGGTCATTCAAAAATCATAAATGTACCTTTGTAGCCGTTCAGAAGAAGCTCGCTGGTCAGATAATTTAAACCGTTTATCCAAATAATATTCCGTTTGACTGCTTTCTTCTTCACTCAACCATCTATCAACTTTACTTTTGAAACGTCTTTCAAGCAAAGACCTATTGATTCAGCACACAGCCATGAAAAACATCATTAAATCCCTTGCCCTTCTGCTTACGCTAAGTACGTTCGCTGCGAATGCTACTGATCTGGAAAAAAATCCCGGTACGGAAAATGAAGCGAAGACCTTCCAGACGAATGTCTTCAAAGGTAAAAAAGCTACCCAATTCTATTGCTTTGTAGATAAGCAGGTAGGTCAGCGTCTGACGATCACCATTCGTGACCAGAAGAATAACGTTCTTAACGAACAATACATCCCGAAGAATACGACACACGTAGCTCAGGTCATGGATTTGAGTCAGTTGGCTGACGGTGATTACACCCTGACGATTTCGGATGCGAACCGTATGGTTGTACACCCGGTACGTATCAAAACAGCCGCTGCTGTACGTTACGTATATGTATCTGAAGACGATGCCACTACGGTAGAATAAGCGAATTCAATACCATTTCCCTAGGAACGGTGACTTTCGAAAGAAGGTCGCCGTTTTTTTATAGATCTGGGTCTAAGCGATGGAAAGTAAAGGGCATAAAAAAACCCGGCGGATTCCACCGAGTCTTTCCCGTAAAAGCCATGAAAACAATAAATGATGTTCAAACATAAGTTAATTATTCGGGAAATCAAAACCTTCAAAGGTCCTATTTTCAAAATTTTTATAAATGCTTCCCTCTTTTTAGTACGAAAAAATGCGGCTTTGCCCGAGCAAAACCGCATTTTCCATAAGAAATCAAACGTAGTTTATTTTATTTTTTAGGATAAGGAATAATTAATTTCTCCCCCTTCTCCACGTAGTTCTTCGTCTTCCCATTCGCTTTCATCAGGGCGTCAACCGATACACCATATTTCTGAGCTACGACCCGGAGAATATCACCCTTCCCCACAGTATGAGTCGCGTAAACTGGAATTTTCAGACTTTTACCCGCCTGTAATTTTGACGGGTCTACATCGGGATTCGCCGCCTTAAGCCGACTTTCGGAGAGACCATACTTCGTAGCGATGCTGTAGAAGGTCTGTCCACCATTGACTTTATAGGAAATAGCCCCACCCCGGGCAACTACTGCTTCCGTGCTCTTTTCAGCCTTTTTCTCCTCTTTCTTTTCTTCTTTTTTCTCCGTTTTTGCTACGGGCTTCTTCGTTTCGGTGGCTGTATCCGTCGTACTTGCAGGGCCCATGGTGGGCGTTGCATCAATGGCTTCCGGTTGTACGGCGGGCGGTGTGGGCACGTCCGAAGCTACATTTTCGGAACTGGCATCCGTAAAGGCTGCCGTCTCTACTTTCTGCGGCGTCAGCGTAACGGCGTCTTCATCCATAAAATACGCGTAGCCAATGTACAGCAGGGCAACGACTACGATGACGAGCACGCCAAGCGTAATGGTGGGTAGACTGGAGCCTTCTTTGGGGTTTCGTTCTTCCATAGCGTTCATGATAGTGGGTGAGGACCGCTGACGGCCTTCCCTTGAGTGGGCTGAGATTAAATTACGTATTGTTTAAGCTGGAGGCAAACCTTCACGAGCCTGCTGGCTCATTTCAGCCACTTTTGTTTCTAACGAAATTTTATAGCTCTGCAATTTATCGGCGATTTCTTTATTTGCAACCCCTAAAATCTGGATCGCTAAAATTCCAGCATTTTTTGCTCCATTTAAAGCCACCGTAGCAACGGGTACGCCCCCCGGCATCTGCAGGATGGACAGAACCGAATCCCAGCCATCGATGGAGTTCGACGATTTAACCGGTACCCCAATCACGGGCAAAGTAGTTACACTGGCGACCATACCCGGCAGGTGAGCGGCTCCACCAGCTCCGGCAATGATGACGTCAATGCCTCGCTCGCGGGCGGATTGAGCGTACTCAATCATTTTTAATGGAGTACGGTGGGCGGATACAATATCAATTTCGTACGGTACGCCAAATTCATTACAAACGTCGACAGCTTCCTGCATGACCTTCAGGTCCGAAATGCTGCCCATGATGATTCCAATCATTGGATAAAAGTTTTCAGTTTACGGTTGACAATTTTCAGTTTTTATACCGTCTTCGACAGGGATTATGCTAAACCCCCTTGCTTTCAAATTGAAAACGGAAGACGGTAAACTGAAAACCCTATGCGATAATGCGAACTGCGTTTTTTAGATTTTCTACTTTTCGTTTGAGGCTTTCCAGCTCTTTATCGACGATGGTGACGTGACCCATTTTCCGGAAGGGTTTCGTCGTGGTCTTGCCGTACAGGAAGGGATGTACACCGGGGGTTTCCAGCAGGGTCTCCATGCCTTCGTAGCGGGCTTCTCCTTCGTAGCCTTCCGCCCCGAGCAGGTTGATCATCGCCGCGTAAGAATGAGCGTGGGTGTCTCCCAAAGGGTAATTGAGTACGGCCCGCAGGTGCTGCTCAAACTGACTGACGTCGTTAGCCCGCAGGGTGTGGTGACCCGAGTTATGCGGACGAGGGGCTACTTCGTTAATCAGAATTTCACCGTCTTTGGTCAGGAACATTTCTACGGCCAGTAAGCCGACGATCCCGAATGCTTCCGCCGTACGACTGGCGACAAACTGAGCCCGGGCGTTCACTTCTTCACTCACGGAAGCCGGGGCAAACAGATACTCTACCATATTGGCTTCGGGGTGAAAAACCATTTCTACGGTCGGAAAAGTTTTTACGTCACCGCGTTCGTTACGAGCAACAATGACGGCCAGTTCTTTTTCAAAATCAACGGCTTTTTCCAGTAATCCCGGAGCATCGAAGGCTTTGTCAAAATCAGCCGGTGTGGCGATGCGTTGTACTCCGCGACCGTCGTAACCTCCTTTACCCAGTTTGTTAAAAGCGGGCAGAAAATCGGCGTACTGACGGGCATCTTCCCGGTTTTCAGTCAGAATAAAATCGGACGTAGGTAAGTGATGATCTTTGAAGAATTGCTTTTGTATGCGTTTATCCTGAATGATTTCCACGATTTCCGGTTGCGGGAATACGCGTACCCCTTCGCTTTGTAACTGCTTGAGGGCCTCCAGGTTGACGGCTTCAATTTCAATGGTCAGCACGTCCAGGTCCTTTCCAAAAGCGTATACGGTATCAAAATCCTGAAACGATCCCAGCACAAATTCCGGTGCGATGCGGGCACAGGGAGCGTCCGGGTCCGGATCGAGTACTTTGATGGATAAGTCAAAATCGATGGCTACCTGTAGTAGCATCCGGCCTAATTGGCCACCGCCCAAAATGCCGAGCCGAGTATGAGGAGTAAACATGCCGCAAAGATACAGGGCTAAAGGAAGTTGCGTAATTTTTAGGCGGAGTTTTGAGTTTAGCGTTGGGAGTTTGGTGTTAATCTTGCCGCCTGGCGAACTTTGTCAGGAAGCTGAAAACCCCAAAGGGATTTAATAATGCATAGCCCCGGTAATGTCGCAATACCCGATTGGCAAGGAATGAAGCAAACGTTCAGCAAGATAGACGTGGACTTTAGGAACTGAGTAAGTCCATACCTCCGGCCTTTTAAAAAACATTCCAATCCATCCCTTAGTCATGAAACCCTATCGATTCCTGAAACATACCGGCTGGCCGCTCACGTTTTACATACCCGGTTTGCCCATCAACGGCATCACGCTCTGGCCTTTTATTATTGTAACTATGCCAAAGCCTTCGGCCTCCCTGATGAATCATGAACGTATTCATATTCGGCAACAGGCGGAGCTACTGGTATTCCCCTTCTACCTCTGGTACGTAACGGAATACTACTGGTATCGCCTGAGCGGTTATTCCGCAAATGCGGCTTACCACGCCATTCGCTTTGAGCGGGAGGCTTATCAACACGAGCGTCTCTTAACCTATCTATCCAAACGTCCCTTATGGGGATTCTTACGCTTCTAAAACAGAAACTGCCAGCGATTGGGCTGGCAGTTTCTGTGGGGTTAATCTTTACTTAAGCCTCTCCTACGGGGCCGTTGTAATGCCCCGGTAGCTGAAAGCCCGACGGGCCACCGCCTTCGTTAATCGGACCATAGTTTTCTTCATATTTCGCCAGATTATCCTGCAGAGCATTCATCAGACGCAGAGCGTGATCGGGGGTAATGATCACGCGGGATTTCACTTTCGCCTTGGGTACATTGGGCATTAACCGTACAAAGTCAATCACGAATTCACTCTGCGAATGCGAAATGATGGCCAGGTTAGCATACGTTCCTTCCGCCATCTCTTCGGACAGTTCAATTTCGATTGGGTCGTTCTGCTCGGCAGTTGGTTGATTGGACATATCAGTAGTCATTAAATAAATGCGTTTCGTAAAATTTAAATGAGACCCGGGCGAACTTCTCAGCCACAAATCGAATTCTCTCCAGAAGAAAACTAAAGTAGGTAATCGACGGCCGGATTTGCAAAAAGTCAACTCGAAAAGCGTAAAAAGGTCCATACCAGAAGCCGCTTCCTCGTTTTACCTGATTTTGTAGAAAACCTAGTTCTTTTTTAAAGGATAGGCCCGGCTTTTCCCGTATATTTGTCCTTTGTTTCCATCAACAATATTGCTCCATGAAGGTTGCTCTTCGTTACCAGGAACTTTTTGAAAATCGTCATAACAACGCAGATGAGGCCGATCGTCAGGCTATGCTGTCTGAAATTGGCGTAAAATCGGTTGAAGAACTCATCAGCCAAACGATTCCCTCTGCTATCCGTCGGGCCCAATCCCTGAATCTTCCCCCGGCTCAAACGGAATTTCAGTTTTTGGACGAATTCAAGAAATTAGCGAGTCAAAATAAAGTTTACAAGAGCTACATCGGTACGGGCTATTACGATACCTTCACGCCGAATGTCATTCTTCGCAACATTCTGGAGAACCCCGCCTGGTACACGGCCTATACCCCGTATCAGGCCGAAATTTCACAGGGCCGCCTGGAAATGCTGCTTAACTTTCAGACCCTGATCATTGAGTTGACGGGACTGGAAATTGCCAATGCTTCCTTACTTGACGAAGCAACGGCAGCAGCCGAAGCCCTGCACCTGCTGCACGCCCTGAAAAAAGGGGCTAAGGCAAAGGCCGATACCTTCTTCGTTTCGGATCGTTGCCATCCCCAAACCATCGACCTGCTGCACACGCGGGCGACGCCGATTGGGGTGAAAATTCTGGTAGGCGATCACCGGACGATTGATTTAACCAACGAAAACATTTTCGGAGCCCTGCTGCAATACCCGGCTACGGACGGAGCGGTATTTGATTACAGCGACTGGATTGCCTCGGCTCACGAACTGGATATTAAAGTAGTCGTAGCCGCCGACCTGCTGGCTCTGACGCTGCTGACGCCTCCCGGTGAAATGGGAGCCGACGTCGTGGTGGGTTCAGCTCAGCGGTTTGGCGTTCCCATGGGTTACGGTGGACCGCACGCGGGCTACTTCGCTACGAAAGACGAATACAAACGCCAGATGCCCGGTCGTCTGATCGGCGTATCGGTGGATGCCGAAGGAAACCGGGCTCTTCGCATGGCCCTGCAAACCCGCGAGCAGCACATTCGCCGGGAAAAGGCTACGTCTAATATTTGTACGGCTCAGGTATTGCTTTCGGTAATGGCCGCGGCGTATGCCGTGTACCATGGTCCCGAAGGTCTGAAGAAAATTGCCCAGCGTACGCACGCTCTGACGCAACTCACGGCTCTGGCTCTGAAAGAACTGGGCTACGAAGTACTGACAGAAGCGTTCTTCGATACCATTCGGGTGAAAGTGGCCGACGAAAGCGTAGTAAAAGCCGCGACGGAAGCCGCTGAAATCAACCTGCGTTATTTCGGTGATAGTACGGTTGGCATTTCTTTCGACGAAACCAAGACGTACCAGGATGCTGTTCAATTGATTGGCATTTTCTCCACGCTGGTTAGCAAATCGGTTAACCTGGACGAAGTTGAATCGGCTCTTAGCTGGGAATTCAATGACGTACTGACGCGTCAATCCGCCTTCCTGACCAATCCCGTTTTCAATACGCACCATTCGGAGCACGAAATGCTGCGGTATTTGAAATCGCTGGAAAATAAAGATTTATCGCTGGTACACTCCATGATCTCGCTGGGATCGTGTACCATGAAACTCAACGCCACCACGGAAATGATTCCCGTAACCTGGCCTGAGTTTGGTAAATTGCACCCCTTTGCTCCGAAAGACCA
Source organism: Siphonobacter sp. BAB-5385 (assembly GCF_002261125.1). Lineage (NCBI taxonomy): Bacteria > Pseudomonadati > Bacteroidota > Cytophagia > Cytophagales > Cytophagaceae > Siphonobacter > Siphonobacter sp. BAB-5385. Next base: position 121,580 of record NZ_NMPS01000213.1, read on the forward strand.
AGCAGCCGGCTATCAGACCTTGTTTAAGAATCTGAACGACTGGTTGTGCGAGATTACGGGCTTTGCGGCCATGTCGCTACAACCCAACTCCGGTGCTCAGGGTGAATACGCCGGTCTGATGGTGATCCGGGCGTACCACGAAGCTCGGGGTAATACGCACCGCAATATTGCCCTGATTCCTGCTTCGGCCCACGGTACGAACCCGGCTTCGGCAGTAATGGCGGGTATGAAGGTAGTCGTGACGAAAACCGACGAAAACGGAAACATCGATCTGGCCGACCTGAAAGCGAAAGCCGAGCAGTACAGCGAAAACCTGTCCTGTCTGATGGTGACGTATCCTTCAACGCACGGTGTATTCGAAGAGTCGATTATTGAAATCTGTCAGCTGATCCACGAACACGGTGGACAGGTGTACATGGACGGTGCCAACATGAATGCTCAGGTAGGTCTGACCTCTCCCGGTACGATCGGAGCGGACGTTTGCCACCTGAACCTGCACAAAACGTTCTGTATTCCTCACGGTGGTGGTGGTCCTGGTATGGGCCCCATCGGCGTAGCGGCTCACCTGGCTCCGTTCCTGCCCGGTCACGCAGTGGTATCGGGTGTCGGTGGCGATCAGGCCATTTCTGCCGTATCCGCAGCTCCGTATGGTTCAGCCAGCATTCTGACGATCTCCTACGCATACATTGCCATGATGGGTGGTGACGGTCTGACGCACGCTACGCAGACGGCCATTCTGAATGCGAACTATATCAAAGCTCGTCTGGAGCCGCACTTCCCCGTGTTGTACGTAGGTTCACAGGGACGTTGTGCTCACGAAATGATTCTGGACTGCCGTCCGTTCAAGCAGTCAGCGGGTATCGAAGCCGAAGACATTGCCAAACGTTTGATGGATTACGGTTTCCACGCTCCCACGCTTTCGTTCCCGGTAGCGGGTACGCTGATGGTGGAACCGACGGAATCCGAATCGAAAGCGGAACTGGATCGTTTCTGCGACGCGATGATTGCCATCCGTAACGAAATTGCTGAAGTAGAAGCAGGCGAAGCGGATAAATCCGTGAACGTCCTGAAAATGGCTCCGCATACGCAGTCCGTTGTATTGGTGGATTCCTGGAATCGTCCCTACACGCGGGAGAAAGCCGTATTCCCGCTGCCTTACGTGAAAGCCAGCAAATTCTGGCCGACCGTTAGCCGCATCGATTCAGCGTACGGCGATCGTAACCTGATTTGTGCCTGCCCACCGCTGGAAGAGTACGCCACGGCTGAGTAAGTGTTTAATAGAATAGCTTTCAAACCTCCGGCAGTTCGACTGTCGGAGGTTTTTTGTTTTATCTCTCGACCCTACAGAAGTCAATAGTCAAACGGACTTCTATTGAAACGAAAAGTCCCAGCCACTCCACGTGACCGGGACTTTTTGTATCCAAATCCACCGTTACTGCAGCAACAACTTATTGGTTGAAATCTCCGTATTCGGTAAGGGGAAAATGTAGTTTGCCGCCGAAGGAGCGACCGGGTTCGCAATGAGCGAGCCCCCCGATTTACCGGGAATGGTCTGTAAGTTACGTAGGAGGTCATTCGAGCGGAAACCTTCGCCCAATAACTCAATGCGGCGTTCTTTCCAGATTGTACTCACCAGAGCCGCTTCAGTACTTACTGCACTCTCCGGAAAACGTAGCTGGCATCCGAACGACCGTGTACCGCTTTCAGCAAATTCGTAGCCAGCGTCAGGTTACCCGTTTTAGCCGCGGCTTCGGCGTAGTTGAGCAATACTTCGGCGTAACGCATTACCGGAATGTAATCCAGGAAGGGCGACGGCTTCGCGTACTTCTTGAAATACTGCTGATTCGACGCCGTCCGTAGAAAACTCCGCCGGGCATCACTGGTAGCCCATTGCGGATCACCAAGAATACCTCTTGGATTGACGTAGTACTCCGAGTTGGTATTGTAGATATATCCAATCGACGACTGACCGGTGTAAGTATCCAGTTCAGTCATCGGCATCGACAAAATGGACTCCGTGGACGTATAGTTTTCCGTGAAAATCGTTACGATATTCTGTAAGGCATGTTTCACCCCCGTCGTGGCAGTAAAAGGAGCCGTGGTTTGTGGTACGATCTTCTTCGCTTCTTCCACGACCTTGGCGTAATTAGCCATGTTCAGATATACTCGGGTTTTCAGAGCAATGGCCGTATTCTTATGAGCACGGGTCGTGTTGAGCAGAGGCGTCGTGTATGAGTCAGGTAAGGCGGCTTCGGCTTCGTTCAAATCCTTGAGAATCTGAGCGTACACCTCGGCGACGGAACTACGGGCCAGGTCATTGTTGGCGGGTGTTGTTTCACCCTGTAGTCGTAGCGGCAAACCGGGAGTAGCTCCCTGATTTTCTACGTACGGCCGGGCGTACAGCGTCACCAGACTAAAATACGAAAGAGCCCGTAACAGCTTCGCTTCACCCGTATACTGTTTCGAGAGTGCTTCCGTGATTTTTCCGGGGTATTTCTGCAAACCATCAATCAGGATATTCGACCGATTGATAACCCGGTACGCAGCTGCCCAGAGCGTATTCACGTCGTTGGAACCCGACGCATACGCATTCGTCCAGCTTTCGTAAGCGGTAAAGGTATTACCGGTAACGTTGACGAAATCCTCACCCCGCACATCCGTATAGATCAGGAAACGTCCGCCGTAAAAATCCGAACTTTTCAGGGCATCGTACGAACCGTTGACCAAACCCAATACGCGGTCGGGAGTCGAGAATACATCCTCGGAACCGATGGAGGTAGGTGGTACGGTTTGTAAATACTTTTCTTCACTGCATGCCGTCAGGCCCAGCCAAACACTGAGGGAAAGGCAGGTACCAACCCGGCGAATCGTTGTATATCGTTTCATGTTCAATTTCCTTCTTAAAATCCTACATTAAGCCCCAGCGTAAATGTTCTGCCCAAACCAACCGAGTTCAGCTCCACCCCAGGTGAAGTATTGTTGTTGCTGTTGGACGATGATTCGGGATCGGCACCCGTATACTTGGTCAGCAGGAACAGGTTGGAACCGGATAGGTACACGCGAACGGAACTCAGGCCCGTTTTGCCGAACAAACGCGAAGGCATCCGATAGCCCACTAACAGGTTTTGCAGGCGTAAGAAGTCGCCTTTTTCGACGTTGGCATCAATCGGAAAAGTGTTGCCATTGGAAGTCTGATCGTTGTAAACCAGTCGGGGAATGTCGGTAATCTGACCGGGTGTCGTCCAACGGTTCAGTACATCCACACCGTTGTTAAAGTACCGCTGATCCCGCAGGGTAGCTTTCGTTCCGTTGTAGATATAGTTACCGCCCGCGTAGGTCAGGTTGATACTGACATCGAATTCCCGGTACTTGAAGTTATTGACAAAGCCGCCGTACCATTTCGGAAGGGCATTTCCCACTAGGTACGAATCCGCCGAAGAAATCGCCGGAGCAGCCCGACCGTCGAGATAGGTGTAATTGCTTTCACCCGGAGCGACTACGGAGCTGTATTGCACGCGTTCACCTTTCGCATTGATGAAAATACGGCGACCGTTTTCGGGATTAACGCCATCGGTTTTCGTCGCGTACAGACTACCTACCGAATAACCTACCCGCGTGACGTTGAAGGAGTTGGAACTTGTCGAAGTCGTACCGATAATGTCGGCATTCCCTTCGCCCAAAGCCGTTACCTTGTTCTGCACGTGTGAGTAGTTCAGGTTAGCCGTCCAGGAGAAATCCCCTTTGCGAAGAATGTTGGCGTTAATACCTATTTCAAAACCCCGGTTGTACATGGAACCAACGTTCAGCAGAATTACATTGTCGGGAATCCCTTTTGACGGCGACTGCGGAGCATTCAGAATCAAGCCATCGACGTTGTTGTTGAAGTACGTCAGATCCAGCTGAATCCGGTTGTTGAACAGTCCCAGATCGGCACCAATATTAGTTTGCTGACTGGTCTCCCAACCCAGGTTTGTATTACCGGCCTGGTTCAGTTGCCAGGTAGCCGCCGAGCCGTACAGCGAAGAATTGTATAATTCCAGCGAACCGTACGCATTCGTCAGGTTACCATTGCCAACCCGACCCCAGCTGGCCCGTAGTTTCACGTTGTTGAGCACATTGGCCAGAGCTGCGTTCTTATAGAAGGTTTCCTCAGACAATGCCCAGCCCGCTGATACGCCACCGAAGTTACCAAACTTCGTACTGGCTCCCAGAGCCGAGTTTCCGTCGCGGCGGAAGTTGACCGTGAAGAAGTATCGGTCTTTGAGGTCGTAGGTTACCCGCGAAAAGTACGAAATGTACGAACGACTATTGAGCAGGTTTCCCGAAGACGTAATCGTTCCCCAGCTTCCCTGATAGTCATTAAAGTAGCTATCCGCCGCCTGCGACTGAGCCGCACCCCAGGCTGAATTGTCAAACTTTTGGACGTCATACCCCGCCAGGGCCGCAAAATGGTGGTGACTGAAACGACGGTCATACGAAAGCGTGCTCGTCCAGTCCCAGTTATTTCGCAGAGCCGTTACATTAGTTACGTTTCCATTACTGGAAGAACTCGAACCGCGTTCGGCACTCAGGAAGGCAACATTATCCGTACGCAGGCGATCCAACGCATACGTCGTCGAAAATTCCAGTCCTTTCGCCAGTTTTAAGGTGGCTCCGAAACTACCGATTACCCGGTCGTTTTCGGACGTATACCGGCTCAGAGCAAACAGGGCGGCCGGGTTGTAGTAACTACTGATGATCGTATTTTTCCCATTCCCAATAGTACCGTTGCCCACTACTTCGCGTAAGTTATAGCTGCCGTCAGCATTGTAGACAGGTACATTGGGAAGCAAGGTCATCGCCATCCGGGCGGCACCAATGATCAGCTGAGCGTTTCCGGGCAGTGAACCCGAGTTGGGAGAACGGTTGAAGGAAGTGTTGTAATTAACACTCCCCCGTAGCTTGAACCAATCCGTAACGGAATGATCAATATTAAAGCGGACGGCTTTCCGGTTGAAGTTGTTATTTACCAGAAAACCCTGCTGATCAGAGTAATTGGCCGAGAAATAGTAGTTCGTGGTTTTTGAACCGCCGGTTACGTTTACGCCGTGGTTTTGCGATACGCCCGTCCGGTAAATGACGTCGTACCAGTTGGTTTCCACCAGCGATCCGTCGGCATTGTACATCGGGAAAAATTGCTGGGAGGGTACGTTTTCGTCGTTGGCTTTCCCATTCAGAATTTTCGCATTGAGTACCGCTTCGTTTTTAATGTCCATAAATTGCTGGGCATTGAGCAGCTTCGGCAAACGTACGGCATTGGTCACCCCTACCCAGCCTTCGTATCCTACTTTCACCCGGCCTTCTTTTCCGCGTTTGGTCGTAATCAGGAGTACCCCCGCCGCCGCCCGCGAGCCGTAAATAGAAGTAGAAGCCGCATCTTTGAGTACATCAATCGACTCAATATCCGCCGGATTAATGTCACTTAAAGGGTTATTGGGTACGTTCGAATCGGAAGAAACGTTACCGGTATTGATGGGAATACCATCCACCACGATGAGCGGGTACGAACTCAACGAAATGGAGTTCACCCCGCGAATCCGGATAACGGGTGGATTATTTAATACGCCGTTGGGCTGGGCAATGCTTACGCCAGCCGCCCGTCCGGCCAAGGCCTGATCGAAACTCTGGACGGGCAATTCCTTAATTGCCTCGCCGGATACCTGGCTGCTGAACCCGTGAATTCCTTCTTGGTTTGCGTGCCGTAACCGACGACCAGTACCTCCGTCAGTTCTTTGGAATTACTGGCTAATTCAATGGAGAAGCTCGTTTGTGTGCCGATGGGTTGCTCCACCGTTGTGTAACCTACAAACGAAAAAACCAGTATACCCTGCTCGGGAATGGTGAGTTTGAATTTTCCCTGAGCATCGGTCGTCGTACCGATCGACGTACCCTTTACCTGAATGGAAACGCCGGGCAGCCCTTCCTTGTTATCCTTGTCGGTTACCGTACCCGTAATGGTGCGATCAAGTGTTGCCACTGGGCCATGCTCCAGCTTCACTTTCTTCGTCAGAGCAGCTTCCGCCAGCGGAGCACTTAGGGTAATAACCAAGGCCGGAAGCATTAATTTCCGTTTAAAATGCCCTTGCCCAGCTCTCTGAAAAAGAGTAAGGTACTTTTTTTTCATACTTTTGAAATTGGTTTGGTGCACACGATGGATTAAACCGCGAATAGAAGATTCGTGACAGGTGATTGGCGTTACCCACGAATCCTTATTCATCTACCGATAGCCCTGGCCGGCTATCGGTTTTTTTATTTACTAGGCAATTAACTAGAACTTGAAAAATTAGCTGGTATCAATTAAATCCAATTCCTAATAAAATTTACCAAAAGGTGTAGGTCATAAGGTATTCTCAAAAGCAAATTACAAATTAGAATAATATATGCTTAGAATAAACTATCAAACACACAAAAATTTATAAAACCCTTAAATGATGTTATTAAAAGTATGTATTTATGACTTTTACCAAATATTATTTATACAATTTTTTACTAGTATTTTATGGGTATATTCATATTTTACTATTAGTATATAAAATCTATAGAATTACTATAATTTCAGCGAATATAATGACATTCAGGAAAGAACGCATGTAGGCATGACAAAATCGTTCTGAAAAGTCTTACGATTTTGCCGATCCCTTTATACGTAACTGCGAGTGTTAAATCGTCCGGAAAGAGAGGTAAATTTTAGCCAGCATGAGTAGCTTCTGTACGTCGGGTACCCGAATTCGCTCCTCCTGAATACGGGCAATAGGAAGAGCCTTGATTTTAGCGAAAAGGCGTAGGTAGTAGCAATAAGCCAGGTACACGCCCATCCGGGCCGAACGTGGCAACTGGCGAATACCCGTCAGAGCCGCATCAAAATCGGCCTGAATATCCGCTTCAATGCTTTTCTTATCCTGAGGAGAAAAACGGCTGAAATCAACGCCCGGGAAGTAAACCCGCCCCCGATCATGAAAATCGGACTTGATATCTCGTAGAAAATTCACTTTCTGAAAGGCCGACCCCAGCCGGCGGGCCGGTTCGCACAACTGATCGTATTGCTGGCAGTCGCCTCGCAAAAAACTCGAAGGCACATCAGCCCCACGACCTCAGCCGAGCCATAAATGTAGGTTTCGTACCCTGCTTCGTTGTATTTTGTCTCATCGAGGTCCATTTCCATGGACCGGAGAAAGGCTTCAATCAAAGGGCGTTCAATACCAAACTGGTTGACTACTTTCTGAAAAGAATGCAGAACGGGATTCAGGCTAATGCCTTCTTCGATGGCTTGATACGTGTCATGCTTAAACCGCAGCAGTAATTCCTTTTTGTTAAAATCATGAAAGGTATCCACAATTTCATCCGCGTACCGAACGAACCCATAAATGGCATAGATGGCCCAGTGGAGTTTGGGATCCAGGGTTTTGATACCTAAAGTAAAGGAAGTACTGTACCGCTGGGTAATCAGGCGACTGCATTCCAGCGTGGTTTGTTCGTATAAAGCCAGCATATCTTTCATCAACGTAACCCAGGTTTAGTAAAGCAAGGTACTTAAAAAATGGCACACTATACCTGCTGTTCCCGGTGGAGTTCATCGGCGACCACCAGACCCGAAATCAAGGCTGGCGGTACCCCTGGTCCGGGTACGGTCAGCTGACCGGTATAATATAAATTGCTGACTTTTTTGTTCTTCAGCGTGGGTTTCAACAAAGCCGTTTGCCGCAGCGTATTGGCCAGTCCATAGGCATTGCCTTTAAAGGCGTGATAATCGTCAATAAAATCCCGGTGGGCGTAGCTGCGTTTGTAAACAACGTGCGGACGTATCGCATGCCCTACGTACTGCTCCAGCCGGTCCATAATCAGGTCGTAGTACTGTTCGCGTATCGTTTCGGTATCGTCGGGCAATCCTGGAGCTACCGGAATGAGTAAAAATAAATTTTCGCAGCCTTCCGGAGCCACGCTCGGATCCGTTTTGGACGGAGCAGAGGCATAAAACAAAGGCTTAGAAGGCCACTGCGGCTGCGTATAGATTTCGTGGGCGTGCAGACTGAAATCTTCGTCAAAGAACAGGTTGTGATGCCGAAGTTTATCAATACGTCGGTTGACGCCCAGATAAAACAGAATGGAAGAAGGAGCCATCGTCCGGCTATTCCAGTATTCTTCGGTGTAATTCCGGAACTGAGGTTCTACCAGGGCATCTTCCACATGGTGGTAATCCGCCCCCGCCACCAGGGTATCCACCTGATAGCTGCCGAGCTTGGTTTGTACCTCCCGTACTTTTCCCCCTTTAATAATGATTTGTTCGACTTCCTCACCCAGATTGATCTGTACGCCTTTTTCCTCCGCCAGACTCACCATCGCTTTCACGATTTCGTGCATCCCACCCATCGGATACCAGGTACCCAGGGCAATTTCGGCATAGTTCATCAGGCTATACAGGGCCGGTGTATTTTGTGGAATGGCCCCCAAAAACAAGATGGGGAACTCCATCAGTTTAAGAATTTTCTCCTGCTTGAAGTATTTCCGAATATGCTGATGAAAAGATTGCAGTACGTCCAGCCGACTAACATCTGCCAGTAATTTAAGGCTTAAAAACTCCGTAAGGCTCCGACTGGGTTTCCAGACGAAATTATTCATCCCTACGTCATATTTATAAGAGGCCTGTTCCAGAAAAGCCCGCAGACGGGGTGCACTACCGGGTTCTATGCTTTCAAACAGTTGCTCCAGTTCCGTTTGATTAGCGGGTAAATCAATAACATCTTCGGTATTAAAAATTACCGTATAGGAAGGATCCAGACGTTTAAGTTCGTAGTAGTCCGAAGGTTTCTTTCCAAAACGGGCAAAGTACCGTTCAAAAACGTCCGGCATCCAGTACCAGCTGGGTCCCATGTCAAATACAAAACCTTTGGCTTCGAATTGACGGGCTCGACCACCCGGCGTATCATTTTTTTCCAGAATGGTCACAGAATATCCGCGATCAGCTAGAGCCGTAGCGGCTGCCAGTCCCGAGAATCCAGCTCCTATAACTATTACTCGTTTGCCCATGGGTGCAGGTGAAAAATCAATACAATAACTCAAGAAACCCACAAATGTTTGGGGGCCGTACGTAAGTAAAAAGGCCGGAGCTAGCCCCGGCCTTTTTACTACATGCTTACACAGTACGACTAGTAGGCATATTCATACACACTGAGTCGATCTTTCAACTCTTTACGAGCCAGGTGAATACGGTTTTTTACTGTACCGATAGGAATCTGTAACTGCTCGGCAATTTCGTGGTACTTGTACCCTTGAAAATACATCATAAAGGGCGTCTTGTGCGAATCATCGAGGATCCGAATGGCCGCGTTAATGTCTTCCAGAGCAAAGGTTGAATAGGCTTGATTATCGGTTGAGCTCTCCAGCGAATTCAGATAGTACAGATCGTCGGAGGTATCAATGAAGGTGTTCTTACGAACCATTCGCTGGTAGTTCGTAATAAACGTATTTTTCATAATCGTGTAGAGCCACGCTTTGATGTTCGTTCCATCAGCGTACTTATCACGATTGGTAAAAGCTTTCAGTAGAGTATCTTGTAATAGGTCGTTGGCTTCTTCAGCATCTTTCGTCAGCCGTAACGCAAAGGGTCGAAGAGATTTGGACACATGGCCAACGTGATGAGTAAATTCAAGAGCAGTCATGGGCTGTGTAGGGCGACGGTATGTTTAAGAAATTTTTTGTTTGGTTAAACAATGGCTTAAAACAGATTGAATTCAAAAATTCAGGGCGGCTGGTAATTTTCCTGCTTTAATCATTGATTATAAGGTCCTTAAGAGTTGATTGGAACAAATAATCATTTTAGCTCAAAGACGCTCATAGATGCTTAAAAAATTGGGCCACGGTACTTTGCGGAAGGTTTGGGAACTTAGAATTAAACAAATTCATCTTAACTCTAATCTATTTCTAATAATCAATTGCCGCCTAACAGCCACTTTTGCAACAGTATTGCAAGAAAGACGTACCTTTGCTTTCGGGATTTATTGATATCACATGATTCGCTGGTTGACTGGATTAGGATTGCTGTTGATGAGTGGTTCGCTCTATGCTCAGAACTGCTCCTGTACGTTACGAGGGGAAGTCAACGATCGGCAAACCGGGCAGCCGGTAGCGGGTGCCGTCATCTGGTTGCCGCAGGCTAAGCGGCAAACGCAAACGAACGCCGCCGGGCGGTATGAACTACGTAACCTTTGTCAGGGTAAGCACCAGCTTGTCTGCCAGGTGCTGGGCTATCAGTCCGACACCCTTTCCATCGAATTACGCCACGAAGAGCTGGAGCAGGACCTCCATTTACGAGAGGAAGACGTTCACTTACAGAATGTTACCGTAACTGCCCAACGACTGGAGAGCTCCCTGCTCACTCGCTCGACCATCGAAGGTATAGTCCTTGACCAAACTCGCGGGCAGACCTTGGCCGATGCTTTAAAGAATGTGACGGGCGTTACTACCCTGCAAACCGGTAGTAGTATTGGTAAGCCTATTATACACGGTATGCATTCCAATCGGGTACTGATTCTCAACAATGGTATTCGCCAGGAAGGACAGCAATGGGGCAGTGAACACGCTCCTGAAATTGACCCTTTTGTGGCCAAACGGCTAACGGTTGTGAAAGGAGCAGCGGGCGTTCGCTATGGACCGGAGGCCCTGGCGGGTGTAGTTCTGGTAGAACCCGAGCCTTTGCCCCAACAGCCTGACTTTCAGGGCGAATTAAACTTAGTTGGTTTCAGTAATGGACGGCAGGGCGTCGGCTCTTTACAGCTACAGGGAGGCTTGGGCATAGTACCTGGTCTGGCCTGGCGGGTACAGGGCACCCTCAAACGCGGGGGTAACATTCGTACACCCGGTTATTTTCTGGATAATACGGGTATCTCTGAACGTAATTATTCCATAACACTGGGTTATCGGCGGGGAAACTGGCAACTGGAAGGTTTCATGAGTCAATTTTCGACGGAACTGGGCATTTTTAGTGGTTCACACATTGGCAGTGTGAGTGATCTGGAAAACGTACTGAAAAACGGCGAACCTTTCATTAAAAGTGGCTTTAGTTACCAGATTAATCGCCCTTTTCAGGACGTTTCTCATACGCTACAGAAGCTGAAAATTAGTTACGCTCCGGCTCAGCGGGGCGTCTGGAACCTTACACTGGCCCGGCAAATCAATGAACGGGCCGAGTACGACTTACACCGTCCCCGTAACGATAGTTTAGCCAATCTGAACCGACCGGAATTAAATTTCAAGCTGACCAGCTTTACGGCCGATCTGGTTTGGGAGCATCCTGCCATTGCCCGGAAAATTACGGGCTCAGCCGGACTGAGTCTTTCGTATCAACGGAACCTGGTATACGGTCGTCCGCTGATTCCTAATTTCCGACAAGCTACGGCAGGACTTTTCTGGTTGGAAAAGTATACGCATCAGGACTGGGAGCTGGAAGCGGGGGTACGCTATGACTTTCGTTATCAACGCATTACTCTTTTTCCCAGCCGGGGCGTTCGTACCTATGAACACTTGCAATTTGGCAATGCCTCGGGTAGTCTGGGCGTCCTTCGACGACTGGGTTCACACTGGTCCATGCGACTGAACGGTGGAATGGCCTGGCGACCACCCAATGTCAATGAACTGTATAGTGCGGGCGTTCACCACGGAGCCGCCGCTTACGAAGAAGGCGATGCAACCCTGAAACCCGAAACGGCTTTTAACCTGGACTATACAACCGAGTATACGGCTAAGCGGCTGCGGGCGGAAGTTTCCGTTTACCGCAATTACATGCAGAACTTCATTTATCTGAAGCCGCAGTCCGAACCTATTCTGACCATTCGCGGAGCGTTCCCTTATTTCAAGTATACGCAGGTGAATGCTGTTTTCCAGGGAATTGATGCCTCCTTTACGTACCTGATAACCAAACCACTAAGCTGGCAAACCAAATACGCCGTAGTACGGGCAAAGGATGTTGAACACGAGGCCCGACTCGTCCAAATTCCACCGGATCGATTGGAAAACTCTTTGCGATGGCAACCCGAGAAGGCTGTGTTGGGCTTGACGAATTTCTTTGTGGAAGCCGGGCATTCTTACGTAGCTAAACAAATCCGGGCTCCCGAAAACGGTGACTTTGCTCCTTCCCCAGCGGCCTACTGGCTCTGGAATGCGGCCATGGGCGGTTCTATTCCCATCCATCGTCACCCCTTGCAACTGAGCTTGAGCGTCAGTAATGCCTTCAATACCCGCTATCGCGATTACCTCAATCGCTTTCGGTATTACGCTGATGATCAAGGCCGTAACCTGAGTCTGCGAGCCAAATGGATTTTTTAATTCAGCGGTATAAAACAAAAGCCCCCTTGGTCGGTTCGATCAAAGGGGCTTTTATATTATGGTATCGTTAAGCTTTTTTGGGAGCAGGACCAATGGAATCGTAAACAATTACCTTTTCCCACAAATGGGAATAATCTTCCACAAATTTAAGGTGAATTGGGTGCTTTTGGTAAATTTCTTCTTCATCTAGGTTATCAAAGAACAACATCCATGAAACATCATAGCCTTTTTCAATCACACTACGATTGGTAGGAGCCGGAACACCAATGTGACTCAGGCGGATGGTCGGAACCTTCCGAAGCTTTTCGAGACCTTCCATCAATTTATTCCGGTCAGCTTCATTTCCTTTATTTTTCAGGAAAAAGTACACGTGGTGTACGAAGAGTTCTTTGGATGGAGCCGCGGCCACGGGTAATACCGTTGCGGGGGTTGCCGCCACTACGGCAGAAGTCGTCAGGAATTTTCTGCGAGATACGTTTTTCATTGATTGAAATGTTCTGAAAGAGACCGTTCAAAAGTAAAAGGGTTACCGGAAAAGAACCGATGGTGCATTATCATTTACTGATACTAAAACCATTTCCGCATGAGCCAAAGAACGACATTAATGAGTACCGTTACCAAGAGGCAGGTCGTAAGGGGCAGGTACATTCGAAAATTTTCCCGTTCGATTCGGATGTCGCCGGGCAACCGGCCCAGCCAATGCAATTTATCGTAAAACAAATAAATCAGCAATCCGGCACCGACCAGGAATCCGCCCAGCCCCATCAGCCACTTGCCTACTTGAGGATTCATAGCTTTCCAGCGTTTAGTAGCCTTCTTTCTCGGAAGGGAAATCTTTTGTCTTTACATCGTCTACGTAATGGGATACTGCTTCCTGGATTACTCCGGCCAGATCGGCGTACCGACGCAGGAAACGCGGCTTAAACTCCTGGTTGATTCCTAACATGTCGTGCATCACCAGAATCTGCCCGTCGCAGCCTGCTCCCGCTCCAATGCCGATACTTGGGATATGAACGGAAGCCGTTACTTCTGCTGCCAGAGTCGCCGGAATTTTCTCGAGTACGTACGCAAAGCAGCCGAGTTCTTCTAGCAACTGTACATCGTCTTTCAGCTTTTGGGCTTCGGCCTCTTCCTTGGCACGCACGGCGTAGGTTCCGAACTTGTAAATCGACTGGGGCGTAAGGCCCAAATGGCCCATCACCGGAATACCGGCACTGAGTACGCGTTCGATGGATTCCCGAATTTCGGCTCCTCCTTCCAGCTTCACAGCGTGGGCTCCCGACTCTTTCATAATCCGGATGGCCGAACGCAGGGCTTCCTGTGAATTGCCCTGGTAGGAACCAAAAGGTAAGTCGACTACCACCAAAGCCCGTTTCACGCCGCGTACCACGGACTGAGCGTGATAGATCATCTGATCCAGCGTAATGGGCAGGGTGGTTTCATGGCCCGCCATCACATTCGAAGCGGAATCGCCCACCAGAATTACTTCTACGCCAGCCGCATCGATGAGCTTGGCCATCGAAAAATCGTAAGCGGTCAGACAACTGATCTTCTCCCCTTTTGCTTTTAATTCCTGTAACGTATGCGTCGTCACTCGCTTGATATCGGGATTATGTACGGACATGGCTCGTTGATTAATGACCTCAAGTAGGTGTTCAAACACCAGTGCCTTTCGGTCTATGTAGTGCGAAATTAGGGCTTGTCCGGGCAAAACAAAAAAGTCTCCGCCCGTAGGACGGAGACTTTCGCAGGCCAGGCCTTGTATTCAATTAATGCGTTTGTTTGAGTTTATCTTTAAATACTTTCTCAAACTTTTCAACTTTGGGTCGTACCACAAACAAACAATAGGGCTGACGACCATTTTGGTTGTAGTAATCCTGGTGGTACGCTTCGGCTTTGTAGAAGTTGGTAAAGGGCGTAATTTCCGTTACCAGCGGATCGGGGTAGATTTTCGCCTTGTCTACTTCCGCTTTCCAGTGTTCAGCCTCTTCTTTTTGCTTTTCGTTGTGATAGAAAACCGCCGAGCGGTACTGCGGGCCTTCATCGTTGCCCTGACGGTTCAGCGTGGTCGGATCGTGGGTACGCCAGAATACGGCCAGCAGATCGGCATAGCTAATTTTCTTGGGATCGTAGGTAATCTGCGTCACTTCCGCGTGACCGGTTTGTCCCGTGCAGACGGCTTTATAGGAAGGGTCTTCCACAAAACCACCCGAGTAACCCGATTCTACTTTCACGACGCCTTCCAGCCGCTGAAACACCGCTTCAGTACACCAGAAACAGCCGGATCCTAAGGTGGCTACTTCCAGACCCGCAGGTACGTTTACAGTGGTTTTAGGCAGAGGTTTGTCCGTTGTCATAGCTTTCTTTTGCTCCTGTGCGGGCGATTGGCAAGCCATAAGCGTTGCCACCGACAGAAGACTCCATTTGAGCGTTTGAATGAATGTTTTCATGTGTTGTAATAACATCAAGCGTGTCAGGATAGTTTGCTTACACCCAGGAATATTCCACGCCATTCTTATCTTTTGATTATTGCCTGTCGCTATGTATTGGACCGGCGGGCACATCTTTTGTTAATACTGCCCACTACTGTACCAGCCCGCAGGGGCAACACCCTATTTTTTAGACTTCTGTTCCACACTCTTTATGAATGTATCACTCAACTCCGATGATTTTCGGTTCACAGGCAAGGGTTCTTTCAAAATCAAGGAAGCCGCAACGAAAATTAAAGATCTGTATCAGAACAAAGATGAATACGAAGAACTGCTGACGCAGTATCGTCAGGAAATCGACGATTTACAAAGCCTGATGTATGCTCATAATCGTTTCGGACTCTTATTGATTTTTCAGGCCATGGACGCCGCCGGTAAAGACGGAACCATCGGCCACGTGATTACCGGCGTCAACCCTTTTGGCGTCAATATTCATAATTTCAAGAAGCCTTCTTCGCTCGAACTCGAACACGATTTCATGTGGCGTACGAGCCTGCGACTCCCGCAACGGGGTACCATTGGTATCTTCAACCGCAGTTATTATGAAGAAGTCCTCGTCACGAAAGTTCATCCCGAGATTATTAAGAATACGCAACTGCTACCCCATGAGCTTACCGAAGACATGGATAAGCTTTTCAAACACCGGTATAAAGACATCAAGGCGTTCGAAAAATACCTACGGCATAACGGCATTGAGGTCATGAAATTCTTTCTGAACGTTTCGAAGGAAGAACAGGCCAGTCGCCTCATCAGTCGTATTGAAGATGCTTCTAAGAACTGGAAATTTGAAGAAAGTGACGTCAACGAGCGGGACTACTGGGACGATTACATGCAGGCCTACGAAGAAACCATCAACCAAACGTCAACGAAAAAATCGCCTTGGTACATTATCCCGGCGGATGATAAAAAGAACATGCGGCTGATCGTAAGCCAGCTGATTCTGGAAAAACTCAGCAGCCTCTCTATGCATTATCCCGAAAGCAGTGAAGAACGTCAAAAAGAGCTGAAGAAGCTGATTGATCGTATCAACGAGCAAACCAAAGCTTAACGACTGAGTTCTTCCAGATGCCGTACGATTAGCTCGGACCCACGTCGGTGCCAGTCCTGAAAACGGGTCTGGATGGATTGGTGCGTAGGTAGGTAGGCTAGAAAGCGATCCAGATCCAGAAACGAAGTGGCCCGTATGCCGACACCGGCTCGTACGGCATCCAGGGCATTCACGGCCTGTTCAAAATGCCCCGGCGTTGGGAATAACATGACCGGCTTACCCAGGTACATGGCCTCACAGATCGATTCGAAGCCGGACGTACTCACCAGCCCCCGGCAGCGACGCATGGCATCCAGAAAAGCCGTAGCATTCACCTGATGAAGCGTTAGATTCGGTAAAGGCTGCTCGACCGCTGCGACTCCCGGGCGATCCCAGAAGGCCTGCACGTGCGTATCGGGGTGCGTACGACACCAGTCTTCCAGATCCGAGGCCAAGCGGTAATTGGTCGTATAGGCCAGCAGGAAAGGTTCTTCAGTCGTTTCCAGTTGCAATACGTCCTGTCGGAGTAAGGGCGGAATGACGTAAATATTGGCGGCCACATCATCCGCCATTTCGTAGAAAGACAGGGCCAGTTTCCGGCGGCTTCCGACGGCAGACAACCAGGTGATGGTATTGACGATTCGCCGGTTGAGTACGCCTTCGGCGGGAAGCTCGAAGTGGCGGTGCTGTAATAAATATTGGTGAGCAATGCAGACCACCGGAATCGACGAGCGGTATTGCCACTGCCAGACCCCGCACATCATTTCGTAGAAATTAACGATGACCGTGGGCTTTTTTTCCTGGATAAACGCATTGATTTCTGCGGCCTGTCGCCAGAAACGAGTGCCTTTGCGGGCGTTCGTCAGCAGCGTAGGCCCTACGGCAAGGGCTTTGGTTTTGTCACTGTACAGCAGGGCTGGACTTTCCACCGCTTTAAAATCCGTGGGCAAGTACTGCCGAAGCAGGGAAGAAATCTCCCGTTCCGGAGCAACGCCTACGATGGCCCCTACTAACTCGTGCCCCTGATTTCGCAGGATTTCGTACAGAGCAACCGCCTGCGTCTGATGGCCACGGCCTTCGCCCTGAATAAAAAAAAGAATTCGCATACCTTACTCTTTCATCGCACTCAAAGATATAAGGCTTTTTAATAGGTCTTCCTGCTGATCGTCTTCTTCTTCGGTAGAAGTTTCCTCTTCTTTATTATCCACGGTGGTTGGCGTGTAGTACAGCAGATTCCAGACGCCTTCGTGATCTTCCACTAAAGCGGTTAGGGATTCTACCCAATCGCCCGAGTTCAGGTACTGCACATTGCCGATCATACGGATGGAGGGCTGGTGAATATGCCCGCAGATGATTCCGGTACAACCTTTGGATTGAGCCAGATCCGCCAGTTTTTCCTCAAAATCCGAAATGTAGTTGACCGCCGCTTTCACCTTGTGTTTGATTTCCTGCGAAAGCGAATAATACGGCAACCCCCGCCAGGCTCGCCAGTGATTGTAGAATTTATTAATGCCCAGCAGCAGATTGTACCCGACGTCGCCACGTAAGCCAGCCATTTCAGATGTGTGGTAATGCGGTCGAAAATATCCCCGTGCGTGACGTAATAATGCTGGTTCAGGTGGGTTTTGAGAATGTAGTCGCGGCGGATGGAAAAGTATTTGCCCACGCGTAGGGGTAAGACGTGGTCCAGAAAATCATCGTGGTTGCCCCGCAGATAAATGACCTTTGTATCGTACTGCTCGATCATTTTGAGTACCTGACGAAAAAAGCCCGTATGCTTTTTCTTCCAGGTATTGCCGTACTTCTTCAATTGCCAGCCATCGATGATGTCACCATTCAGCAGCAACTTGTCACAAGTGTACTGTTTGAGAAAGGCGGTTACTTCGCGGGCTTTCGACCCTTTTGAGCCTAAATGTATATCCGAAAGGACAATCGTGCGAAAATGGGTGCGTACTTCCATATCGCAAGATATTTTATAAAAATTATCCCTTTTTCAATGGCATTTTACGCTTTCAAGAAGAATACAAGACGCTGGTTAACAATACGTTCACATTATTAAATCTGTACGTGCAAGTGGGAATCACTTGGGATTAGTCCACAAAAAACCGCTGAAAAAACGTTCAGCGGTTTTTTGTCTATCAATACTTCTGGCGGTTTACCACCAGCGATAGAACAGTCCGGCCGATGCCGAAACGTTGGTAACATTCGAAAGGTAATCGCTCTTGAAGGGCGAATAGAAGTAAGTAGCCTGTACATCGGCTCCAAAGTTGCCATTTTTGGCAAACAGGAACCGAGCCCCCAAGCCAACCTGTCCACTTAACGCCACTGAATTCTTCCCTTCTTCCAAATAGCCAAAATACGTGAGATTACGCATGGCCGTACCGCCGAGTCCCGCTAGCACATACGGTCGTATCGGAGCATTTGAACCCGTGAAGTGGTATTTTCCGAAGACGTGTAAGGAAGTAGCTCCCAGCGAACGCGTCTGAACCGCTGAAATATCCTGGTCTCCTTCCGTGTAAACCTGACGGGCTGAACGCTCCTTGAAGTAGGAATAATTAAACTGTAAGCCCAGCGAGAAGTTCTTGGGAAAGATAAATTCACCGGACACGTTATAGTGGTACTTGGAAGTTGCGTTCGTATAGTCTTTCAGGCTACCCAGTGGAGAAGCGACACCGTACCGGGCGGAAATCTGATAGTGCGTGTAGCGTTCGAAGGGGGATCCCATCGTCCGGGTTGGTACGCTACGGTACTCATAATCCTGTTTTTTATTATAGTAGTCTGGGTTTTGTTGAGCGTACGCCCCAGAGGCTAGTCCAACCAATGCCAGCAAAAGCAAGCGTCTCATACGTACAAATGGATTAATGTGAGAATGTTAGGAAAGAATCGGCCTGAATACTTCCGGCAGATTCTGCTAATTGGCTTTTAAATACGACGACTGAGCGAAAATAGCATCCACCAGACTCGTAATCTGCGATTCCTGATAGATTCCGTCACCCCGAATCTGAGCATCCCAGATGACGTTGGCCTTATTATCGGCACTGATGTTCTTGAGATCAGCAATCCGTACGTACCAGTAATTTTCGTTGTACGAATAGTAATTATAGAATACGGGATATCCATAACCGTAGCCAATACCTCCGAAGCCACCGTATCCACCATAACCCCAATAGGGATCGAACCAGGGATTGTACGTTGGTACATAACCCGATTGCGTATACGAAATCCGGGCTGGCGTTACTTCCAGATCCGGCTTTGCCGTACGGGCCACTCGCGTATAGCCATTGGCGATCAGGTTTCTCGCAATCCGATCAATGTAGACTAAATCCTGTACGGCTGCTCCCCGACCACTCCGGTCGTTTTCAACGATCAGAACCGAGTCAGGAATCGAAAACGTTTTATAGGATTTGTAATCGACGTTGCTGTGGTTGGTAATGAATACCTTCGAGTCGTTCGGGTCGAGATCTTTCACTGGATCGCGTTCACAAGCCGTCCAGATCCCCACACTAAGCACTAGGAGCAAAAGTGATTTTGAGATGCGTTTCATGTCTTTAGATACCGTTCAAATACACAATGATGTAACGAAAAAACTGGGCCTTAAATTTTCCATTTACTAAGTAAGACCCCTTTTTTCGGCTTCAAGTTTAGATGAGGGTTATTAAAATTTAACCGATGTTAGCCGATGGCTCACGCAGTAGCGTTTCTACGGCCTGAATGGCCTGTTGCAACCGTTGCTTATAGTTCCCTGAAATGAGAACGTAGGGCCGCTGGTAGCGTTCCAGTAACTCGCGAAGTCGGTTGAAGTGCCATTCCCGCCGATCCGCAAATAAACGAAGGTCATCCTGAATCCAGGGTACGTCGGGGCTTAATAAAAGCGTAAGCGGATAGTGGTACTGAGCGGCCCATTCCTGCACGATGGCCGGACATTCGCCCAGATAAAGCTCAGCGAAGGTTTGAGTGACAACCACATCGGTATCACAAAACAACAGGGGATGCGTGGAAGCGAGCATTCCCTGCTCTTCGTAATACAATTGTCCGGCAGCAATGTGGCAGTGATCCATCGCATCGCAGTCGTTGCCAAAGCGTTCGCAGTACAACCGACCATATTCCTCAATCCAGTTGGTACCAAAATGTTCGGCGAGTTGACGGGCCAACGTGGTTTTCCCCGTTGAAGGCGGTCCCATCAATACAATCTTTTTACGCATGAAGTCATCAGTACTTTGGATGAAAGGCTAAATAAAAGAGAAAAAGCCAAAGTAGAAGAAAAATTTCCTCTACCCTGACTTTTCTCTTTCCAGCAATGGTGTCGATAACGTTTACTCTACGGCCATGCGTACCCGTTCCTCTACCAACTCCGGTTGAAAGAGAGTAACCAGTTTAGCTCCGAGTTTTTGCCGGGAAAATTGCGTTTCGGCCAGACCTCGGGCCTGCAAACTTGCCTGACGTAATCGCTCGGGCTGGTGCAGATAAGGCTCCAGTTTTTCGAAGAAATCCGCTGGGTTACGCGGGTCTGCGTAGAATCCACAGCCCTCCCGCTCGATCAGGTCGCAGTGCCAGCCCCGTATGTTGATCACACTGAGTTTGCCCGCGGCCAGAGCCTCGAATAGTTTGTTCGGTGAGTTGGTGCCCAGAGCCGGTACGTCGAGGTACGACAGGTAAGCAACGTCGGTCACGTTAAGTACTTCCCGTAATTGCCCTTTATTGAGATGTCCCAGAAATTGTACGTTCGTCAGACCTACGGCTTTCTGCTTCAAACGAGCCAGCTCTGAGCCCGTACCTGCAATCAGGAAAGCTACTTCTGCACGATTGGCTCCGTACCGGGCGATGTTAATCAGGGAGTCCAGGTCTACTACTTTCCCAACGGAGCCAAAATAGGTGACTACCGTCTTCCCGGTTACCTGCCAGCGTTCTTCCAGCGACCCATCTTTTTCATGGGGCTGGTAAAACTCGCAGTCCGCTATATTCGAAATATAATGTACTTTAGAAGGTGTACCGATTCGCTGTTGAATATCCTGCTGAATGGCCGGCGAAAGACCAATGATTTTTTCGGCCTGCTGATAGAACAGATGTTCCAATCCATAAAGCATTTTCTGAAGCAGGGTATTTTTAAAATAACCCATCTGAATGGGCGTCAGCGGCCAGAGATCCCCTACTTCAAAATAGTACGGAACGCCCCGAAACCATTTCATGGCCAAACCAATGAAACCGACGCTTAAAGGTACCGAAGCCACATAACAGGTCTGGACGTTCTTAATACGTAAGGCACAAAAAATAGCTTTCAGTACGAAGGCTGCGTATACGTACAAGCGACGAAGCGTCCCATACCGTTGCTCGTAGTGGAGGGGCAGGTAATGGACGGTCAGTCCTTCGATCTGTTTTCGCTGATACGTTCTTTCATTGTGACTCGTAATTACCTCTACTTCGAAACCAGCATCGGACAGAGCTTTCGACAGATAGTACGAGCGAATGATGCCGCCTTCCGCCGGAGTTCTGAAAAACTGATAGACGTATACGATTTTTTGGGATACCATCGGGTAAAAACTAGTGGGCAGTACTGCTAAATTAACAATTCAAAAGAAGTTATTCGCACGACTGCATAAGATATTTCCGAACGGATGTAACACGAAGGAAAGGTTACATTTTCCTTCTTATTCAAGAGCGGTGGAGAAAAGGTCTAGCAAAGTTAAACTTTATCCATAAAAAATGACAGAATCAACTAATTCTGAGCCGTTAAAACTTACGATGCCGTTGATTTCTAACCTGCCCTCCCTACCTTTGTTTCAAACAACACCAATCATGCCCCTTATTCGAGAGCAGAAGGCTCGCAAGCCCGGCACTACCACTTTGAAAGCAGCTATTGATGAAATGCTGCGGGCGTATCAGCTCAAAAATAAGTACAGCGAGACGTATCTGGTGGCTTTTTGGGAAAAGCTCGTGGGGAAATCCATTGCCAGTCGCACGGGAAGACTATACGTATCCGAAGGTACCCTATACGTACAGATTCTTTCGGCTCCTTTACGGCAGGAACTGGTATTGGCTAAAACCAAGCTTATTGAGTTACTCAACCGTGAAATGGGTGAAGAGGTCGTTCGGGACGTAATTTTTATTTAACCGCAGATATTCTTACGAAAAAGGCCGTTTGAACTTCCATTCAAACGGCCTTTTGTTTTATACCAGATACTTCAGTCGGATTACTTCCTTTTCCGTCAGATACCGCCACTGTCCACGGGGTAGTTCTTTCTTGTTCAATCCGGCAAAAGAAGTCCGGTCGAGTTTCGTTACGTCGTAACCGAATTTCTCAAAAATCCGGCGTACAATCCGGTTCCGACCCGAGTGAATGCGAATACCAATCACCTGAGCGTCGGGCGTAATGATACTTACTTCATCCGGCTTGATGAGGCCATCTTCGAGTTCAACCCCTTTGCGAATAGCTTCAAAATCTTCCGTCGTAATGGGTTTATCGATTTCAACCTGATAGATTTTTTCGATCTGGTGCGAAGGATGCGTCAGCTTTTCGGCCATTTCGCCGTCGTTGGTCAGTAACAGCAGACCCGTCGTGTTCCGGTCGAGTCGTCCCACGGGATAGATGCGTTGTTCGGCAGCCGTTTTCACCAGTTCCATCACCGTACGACGATCCATGTCGTCTTCTACCGTCGTGATGTAATCTTTGGGTTTATTCAGCAGTACGTAGACCATTTTCTCAGGATTGAGCACACGGCGTCCGTAGCGAACCATTTCACCGGGTTTCACCTGATACCCCAGTTCTTTTACTACTTTCCCATTCACCGAGATTTCTCCGGCTTCGATCAATACGTCCGCATCCCGCCGCGAACACACCCCTGACAGAGCTATGTAACGGTTCAGGCGGGTCGTATCGCTGCTCTTTTCATTCCGCTCAATCTTTTTCTTGATTTTCTCAGGAGCGTTTTCCTTGTACTTGTCGATGTTATAATTCGGCGTAGCTTTTACCGTTTCATTCTCGTTGGAATGACCTCGGCGACCTGATCGACGGGTCGGATCATGATCGGCCCGTTTGCCGTACCGCGACGGTAACTCTTTTTTATCGGAGCCCGAGCGTTCGGGTCTTTCTCCTTTCGGGAACGTGGGTTTGTCAAAACTACGTTTACCCGGACGATCCGATCCTTTTTCAAACCGGGATTCTCCTTCTTTTCGCTCGCCGCGGGGTTTATCGAACGAACGGTCGTTGTCTCGGCGGGGCCGGAATTCGTCATTGCGACGTTCCGGTTTATCGAAGCTACGTTCCCCACGGGGTTTGTCAAACGAGCGGTCACCGCGAGGCTTATCAAAGGGGCGGTCATTTTCCCGACGAGGCCGGGATTCATCACTGCGACGTTCCGGTTTATTACCGTTACGTTCGCCACGAGGTTTATCGAAGGAGCGGTCGTTTTCCCGACGGGGCCGGAATTCATCGTTCCGACGTTCGGGCTTATCGAAGTTACGCTCGCCACGGGGTTTGTCGAAGGAGCGATCGTTTTCGCGACGGGGGCGGAATTCATCATTCCGGCGTTCAGGCTTGTCGAAAGAGCGTTCGCCACGAGGTTTATCGAAGGAGCGATCGTTTTCGCGACGGGGACGGGATTCGTCGTTACGACGTTCCGGGCGACTTTCTGAGAAGGGTTTGCCTTCAGTACTGTTTTTACGGGGTCTACGTGAAGACTCCTCTTGCTTAGCCATGTTCGTGGTCTTTGGTAAGAAGTTCAGGCTACTCGATTGGCCGGGCGATTCAGGTAAAACTTTTAAAGCGTTCCCTCGTTTTACTACTGAATAATCACGCCGATACCGTATCCGTGGCCCTAAACTTTTTTGTTGCAACATCCCTGCTGTAACCTCCTGATTTCAAATGAATTACTAAAAATCAGTAAATAGGGGCGGCAAAGGTAAAATAAATTTCCCGATTATTAGGTTAATGCTCTGTACGAATGTACCGAATAGAGAAATAATTCGTTAAACCGCAGAAAAGTTTCCTCCGGTTTGGAAAGCTTTTCCGGATCAGCCAACCCTTGATTTTTCAGACGTTGCCTACGCTGACGTCGGTTGAGGGATAGATCCCAAACCACGTTCACCGGATTTTGCCTAACTTGAACCCGCAAACTACCGCATCTACTATGAAGTTGATTACTACTTCTCGTCTTTCCATCCTACTGCTATGCCTCTGTCTGACGGCCTGTAATTCGGCCCTGCAGTCGCTGAAGAAAGGAGAAAAATACTATGAAAACGGTGAATACGAATTAGCAATCAAACAGTTCCAGAAAGCCGTCACTAAAGATCCTGCCCGGGTCAATATGCTTATTGCCGAAAGTTACCGCCGCTCCAACCGCCTCCCTCAATCGGCTGAGTTTTACCAGAAAGCTCTGGAAGCGGGCAGTAAAGAACCTACGCTACGTCTGTACTATGGCTATGCCCTCAAGTCGCAGGGTAATTACGCGGCGGCTGGGGAACAACTGCGGAATTTTACCCGGCTTTCAGTCACGAACCGTTCGCTACTGACGCTGGCCCGCCGGGAACTCGATAACCTGACGCTCATCGATTCCCTGAGCCAGATGGTTAGTAATTACAAGCTGACGAACATTTCGAATCTGAACTCCGCTTCAGCGGAATTTTCGCCCGTTTTGATGAAAGATGAACTCGTCTTTACGGCCTCCCGGAAAGATCGAATTTATAAAGCCAACGGTCAGCCCATGCTGGGTTTGTACAAGGCCAAGCTGACCTCCCCTACTGAAACGGCTACGCCTGAACTGTTCAGCCAGAACATCTTCGGTGAAAATATGAACGAAGGCACACCCGTTTTCTCCGCCGATGGCAAGATGATGGTCTTTGCCCGGGGCAATACCGGTCGTAGCAAAGGAGCGGGCAATACCTCCGCCGATGTGGATCTGTACATCAGCCGGAATACGGGTACGGGCTGGGGCGAACCCGAGCGTCTGGCCTTCAGTGACTCCGCTTCCTGGGATGGCTCACCCGCTTTTTCAGCCGATGGTTCGACGCTGTACTTTAGCTCGAACCGGGCGGGTGGTTCCGGTGGACTGGATTTATGGCGAGTGAATATTGACAAAGCGGGCCGCTTTGGTCGTCCGGCTAATATGGGTCGGGACCTGAATACGCCGGGTAACGAGCTGTTCCCTTACGTATCTCCCGATGCCAAACTGTACTTTGCCTCGGATGGACACGCCGGTTTTGGTGGTCTGGATCTGTTTGAAGCGACGCGTAACGAAGGTGTCATTCAGGTACGGAACCTGGGCCAGCCCTTCAATTCCAAAGCGGATGATTTTGCCATGATCTGGGCCGATTCCACGCGGGGATACTTCGCTTCCAATCGGGAAGGTGGTAAAGGCGATGACGATATTTATTATTTTGAAAGCTCGAAAGAACCCGTGCTCATCACCCAAACGCCGCCTACAACGCCCCAAATTCCCGGTCCACAGTCCGGTAAGTCGGTTCGTTACTTCATTGCCGGAACGGTCATTGATGCCAAAACGCAACAACCACTCGACGGTGTAAAAGTAACTGTCGTCGATGATAACGAAACCACGATTGGTGAAGCCGTTACGAACTCCGATGGAAAGTTTGGGGTCTACCCCATCCGGATTGGCCGGGATTACAACATTGTCGTAGAAAAGCCTGATTATTTGAAGAAGCAGGAGCTGTTTATCACAGAAGGTAAACAGATTCCGGAAGAACGACTGACCAAACCCGTTACGGATACAACGCTGTACGCTACCATCGATATGTTAAAGAAAGAAGTAGGTACGGAGTTATCCAAGTCATTCAAAATCGAAACGATTTATTACGATTTTGATAAATTTAACATCCGGGCGGATGCTTCAACGGAGTTAGATAAAGTGGTTCGTATTCTACAGGATAACCCGGATATTAAACTGGAGTTAGGTTCGCATACGGATGAACGTGGTACCAATGCATACAACCAGCGGCTTTCCCAGCAACGAGCCGAATCGGCAGTAAACTATATCCTTTCCCGCGGTATTTCGCCTGACCGGATTACCGCGAAAGGTTACGGTGAAAGTCAGTTACTGATTCCAAATGCTCAAACCGAAGAACAACACCAGCTAAACCGTCGTACAGAATTTAAAGTAGTTGGCTTAGACTAAACATAGCTCGATCGTACAAGCAAAGAGCCCGCAACGTATTGCGGGCTCTTTGCTTGTACGGAGATACCGTTCCCTAACTACCCGATTTATATTTGAGATAAAATACTCAATTTCGTTAGCTACCCACCCAGCCGATGAAATGGTTTATTTTTCTCTGTCTTTTTCCCCTCTTCAGTTATGCACAGGAACCTGTACGGCCTGAGTTGGACCCGAGTACACTGATTGAAAATTTATTACCCAACCAATCCGAAAACATAACCGAAGACGTACTGGACAACCTGTACCAGCTTTTTCAACAACCGCTTGATCTTAATTCCGCGACGTTTGAAGAGCTTTCAGCCCTGTATATTCTATCTGAAAAGCAGCTGACCAGTTTTTTTCAGTACCGCCAACAGGCTGGACCGCTGGTATCCCTATATGAATTACAGGCTATTCCCGACTTCGACCTTCGAACCATTCAGCGATTACTTCCTTTCGTACGAATACAAAACCAGCAAGTGGATGGCTCTGCTGCCCAATACGTACTGCTTCGCTATGATCGATCCCTTGAGCTTCGGCGGGGCTTTATCCCGGATGCGAAGGGGAACATCCGTTACCTAGGGCAGCCGTACCGGTTATTTACCCGGTACAAGGGTTACGCCAATCGGCAGTTTAGTTTCGGCTTTACCGCCAAACACGACGCGGGTGAACCCTGGAGCTGGCAACCCGCCATGCGTAGTTACGGCGTAGATTATATTTCCTTTCATGGCTTCGTACAGAACTACGGAAAGATTAAACGCATAGCCGTGGGTGATTATCAACTACAGTTAGGCCAGGGCTTACTTACGGCTGGAGGCTTTTATCTGGGCAAAGGCTCCGAACCCGTACTCAGCATTCGGCGTAGCAGCTGGGTATTCGTCCATACACTTCTGCCACCGAGTACGGTTTCTTTCGTGGCATCGCGACCACCGTGCAACTCGCCCGGCAGTGGGAACTAACGGGCTTTTATTCACGAATCAGGCGGGATGCCAATCAGGTTGATTCGATTACGGTTAGTAGCTTACAAACTTCGGGTTTACACCGGACTGCGGCCGAAATCAGCGACAAAGCCAGTCTGCTTAGTCAGGATTGGGGTGGCCATCTTCGCTGGCAGGGCAGACAGGCCAGTCTGGGCTTCACGTATCTCCAGACCCGCTACGACAAACGGCTTCAACGAGCGGATCGAGCGTATAATCAATACGAATTTGCGGGTCATACGAATACGGTTTGGGGTTTTAACTATACCTATCTCTGGCGAAACATGAATTTCTTCGGGGAAGCAGGTCGCTCCAGCTCGGGTGGCGTTGGAGTGGTTTCGGGCGTACTGGCCAGTTTCAGTAAACGCTGGGACGGCAGTCTGATCTTCCGGCGGTACGACCGGAACTTTCATTCCTTTTACGGAAATGCGTTCAGCGAAAACTCCCGGAATATCAATGAAACGGGTTTGTATCTCGGTGGAAAGTATACGCCTAACCGCCGCTGGCAGGTGGGAGCTTACCTGGATTATTTCCGTTTTCCCTGGCTAAAGTATCTGGTAGATCAGCCATCCCAGGCTTCGGCACGCTCATTCGGGGTACGTACCGCCCTCGTAAAACGGCTCAATGGACCGTTCAGGCATTTTACGAACAAAAAGAAAAGAATCTGCCTGCTCGCCTGTCTAAAACCCCTTTGGTTACCACCATTGCCCGTAGTGGCCTCTGGATGGGTTTTGATCAGGATTTGAACCGAAAGTGGTCCCTGAATTCCCGTATTCTATACGCCCGTTTTTCGTATCGAAGTTTCGCTCCTTCCCAGGGGTTCGCTTTGGTACAGGATGCCAAGTTTCATTTGGGAAAACTTTCCGTGACCGGCCGCCTGGCCTATTTTCACACCAACGATTACGACAGTCGCATCTATGTGTACGAATCCGATGTACTGGCCGCGTTTTCGATTCCGGCGTATGCCGATGTCGGCTGGCGTAGTTATCTGTTGGTTCATTACGGATTTTCCAAACGCTGGGATGGCTGGCTTCGACTCTCGCGTACGCAGTTGCTTAATCAACCCACAGTCGGTTCGGGATTTGATGAAATTCCGTATCCGTATCGTACGGACGTGAAAGTACAGCTGCGTTACCGCTGGTAACTTTACCACCAGAAGTTTTTTGATCTAACGATACGACCAGTCCCGAGCAAGTTCTTACTTCGCGTTCTAACCAATCATAAGCCATGACACTTCCCATTTATCAGGTGGATGCCTTCACGAATACCCTTTTCAAAGGAAACCCCGCTGCGGTGGTTCCCTTACAGGAATGGCTGCCCAAAGAAACAATGCTCAAGATTGCCGCCGAGAACAATCTGGCGGAAACGGCTTTTTTCGTCCAAAAAGGCGATGATTATGAATTAAAATGGTTTACGCCGACGGTAGAAATTGACTTGTGTGGTCATGCGACGGTGGCTTCGGCTTTCGTATTGTACGAATTTCTGGGTTACACGCAGGACGAGATTCGCTTTCATTCCAATTCGGGCTTGCTGACGGTTCGTCGGCAGGGCTCCCGGCTGACGCTGAATTTTCCGGCCAACCCACCCCAGGCGACGAAGATTCCCGAAGGTTTGCTGGAAAGCCTGGGCCTGAGCCGGGCCTCGGAAGTACTACGGGGCCGGACCAATGATTATCTAGTGATTCTGGAAGAACAAGAACAGATTGCCGGACTCAATCCCGATCATCGTCACTTACGCACCATCGGAGCCCGGGGCGTCATCGTGAGTTCAGTAGGAACGGACGCGGATTTTGTCAGTCGCTTTTTTGCCCCCGGTTCAGGCGTAGATGAAGATCCGGTGACGGGTTCAGCCCATACCGTACTCGTACCGTATTGGGCAGAGAAACTGGGGAAAACCGAATTGTTCGCCCGTCAGATTTCAGCCCGGGGTGGTGAGCTATGGCTCCAACTACTGGGCGACCGGGTCGAAATTTCCGGTGAAGCCGTAGCCTATCTGAAAGGTGAGATTATGATATAAAAATAGCCCGGCATAAGAGCTGGGCTATTTTTAACCATTTCATGGGATTAGCTTTTATAGACCTAAGGTATGCTCTGGGCCATAGTCACGCTCGCTTCCTCAGATAAAATTTACCTCCGCTGAAAGAGCGATCCCGTACTTCTCCAGCACGGAAACCTGTATTTTTTCGGCAAGATTTTTAATCGCTTCGCCCGTAGCCTGGCCGTAATTGACCAGTACCAACGCCTGCCGCGTATGTACGCCCGCTTCTCCTTCGCGATAGCCTTTCCAGCCCGCCTGTTCAATGAGCCAACCCGCGGGCACTTTGATTTGTCCCGGCGTAGTGAGATAACCCGGCAGGTTAGGATACTGAGCTTTCAGGGTTTCATATTGAGCCACGGGAATTTCGGGGTTTTTGAAGAAACTCCCCGCATTGCCCAGTTCTGCCGGATCGGGTAGCTTGGATCGGCGAATTTGAATAACTGCCTGGCTAATGGCCCGACTGGACAATTCAGTGACACCCATTTCCTCCAGCGTTTTTTGAATATCGCCGTAACTAATCTGGTAGTGAGGCTTTTTTGAAAGTTTATAGGTGACACTTACGATCACATACTGTCCTTTATACGCGTGCTTGAATACGCTTTCGCGGTAACCAAACCGGCAATCAGCCGCGTTAAAACTGTGGATTTCTCCCGTTTCGATGTGCAGGGCTTCGAGTGCATGAAAGACGTCCTTGATTTCTACCCCGTACGCTCCAATATTCTGCATGGGCGACGCTCCGACCGAACCCGGTATTAGGGATAAATTTTCCAGCCCAGACAGGCCCATCTCAAGCGAGGCTTCGACCAGTTTCTGCCAGACGACACCGGCTCCGGCCTTGACGAAGGTATATTCCGCATCTTCCGCGACGATGTCGATGCCCGGAATAGCCACTCGAATCACCAGACCGGGGAAATCCTGCGTTAGGAGCAAATTACTACCCCCGCCCAGAATGAGCTTGGGCGTATCCCGATGGGCTTGCAAAACCGTCTGCAAGGTCTTTACTGAGCTTACTTCAGTAAACCAGCGGGTTTTCGCCTCAATACCGAAGGTGGTATAGGGCTTTAGAGAAATATCTTGCTGCATGTGCATAAACCGGATTCCTTTTCAAACTTCGGTAAAGTTCTATCAGAAATACGTTTGATTTCCGGGAAATTCCCTGAAAATTTGTTTCCCCAAACGTAAATCGCAACGAGTCACTGGTTTAGCTTTTCTTCCTAAACCCACGCTTTGATATGGTTATGAAACCCTCCACACTACTTATTTTTTTGGTAGGAATGAGCCTCTTAACGGCCTGTTCTTCTAAAGTTGTTCCGACCCGTTCGTCTAATTCATCCAGGCCTTACGACCTGGATCTGGCTTCGTACCGCCCCCGGTATGAGTTAAGTGAGGTCAAAAAAGCTCCGGTAGAAGAGAAAAAAAAGCCTGTAACACCTGTTACAGCTCCCGGCAGTACGCAAACAATCAACAAAAAATTAGATTCGACGCTGGATACGCTGGCTCAGCGAAATAAAGGGGTTCGGTATCTGGCGGGCTACCGCATTCAGCTGTATACAGGAACCAAGCGTGCCGACATGGAAGCGGCCAAGTTATACGTTTATCAAAATTACGGAGAATTAAACACGTATATTGCTTACAACCATCCAACGTATCGCCTACGTGTAGGTGACTTTGCTACCCGCCTCGATGCGGAACGTTACTTTAATAAAATCAGGAACGAGTACCCGGGTTCTACCCTTATTTCGGACCGCGTAAGCCTTCGGGACGCTCTGAAAATCATAGACAACCGAGTTACAGACAAGGATGAAAGTACTGAGCCGTAAAGGATTTTGCCAATATTGTTTTGTACCTCTAGAATTTTATCAGTTTTTTGTAAACAACAATACTTACCAGTGGTTTAGCAACATAGCAGTCCCTATTATTGTGGATTAGATATACAACCGAATGAAGAAAGCCCTTATCACCGGAATCACCGGCCAGGATGGTGCCTATCTGGCAGAATTTTTACTCAAAAAAGGTTACGAAGTGCATGGCGTCAAACGCCGCAGCTCGCTCATCAACACCGAGCGGATTGATCACTTGTATCAGGACCCCCATGAACAGGATGTCCGTTTTCATCTGCACTACGGAGATTTAACCGATTCTACCAACGTGATCCGGCTGATTCAGGAAACCCAACCTGACGAAATTTATAACCTGGGAGCTCAATCACACGTACGGGTTAGCTTTGACGAACCCGAATACACCGCTCAGGTGGATGGCTTAGGTACGCTCCGTATCCTTGAAGCCGTACGCCTGCTGGGCCTTACCCACAAAACCAAAATTTATCAGGCTTCTACTTCGGAACTGTACGGATTGGTACAGGCCGTCCCTCAATCGGAGACGACCCCGTTCTATCCCCGTTCACCTTATGCCGTAGCAAAAATGTATGGCTACTGGATTACGGTGAACTACCGCGAAGCTTACGATATGTTTGCGGTGAATGGTATCCTGTTCAACCACGAATCTCCCTTACGCGGTGAAACGTTCGTAACGCGGAAAATTACTCGTGGCGTTTCGCGTATTGCTCTGGGCGTACTCGACAAAATTTACATGGGTAACCTGGATTCACTGCGTGACTGGGGCCATGCCAAAGATTACGTAGAGGCCATGTGGCTGATTCTGCAACAGGAAAAAGCTGAAGATTACGTGATTGCTACCGGCGTAACGACGAAAGTACGGGACTTCATCCGGATGGCGTTCGGTGAAGTAGGTATTGAGCTGGAATTCAAAGGAGAAGGACTCGAGGAAAAAGGCTACGTAACTGCTTGCAACAATCCGGAATACCAGATTGAAATCGGCAAAGAAGTCGTAGCAATTGATCCGCGTTATTTCCGTCCGACGGAAGTAGACCTGCTGCACGGCGATCCAACGAAAGCAAAAACCCAACTGGGCTGGGAGCCGAAATATGACCTCCCTGCACTGGTCAATGATATGATGACGGCTGATCTGGACCTGTTCAAAAAAGATCTGCACCTGAACAAAGGTGGCTATCGGACGATGAACTACTTCGAATAATTTACCAGACTCCTGGACCAAAGCAGCGGCGGTTTCGTCGCTGCTTTGTTATTTTTGCAGATTCAGGATGCCGGAGGTAGGGCCGGCTCAAAATCATTCGCAGATGTTTATTGAACGTACCAACGGACTTCGTACGCCCGACGGCTGCCACATGGGCTGGATTGAGGTGATTTGTGGCTCTATGTTTTCGGGGAAAACGGAAGAATTAATCCGCCGCGTGAACCGGGCCATCATTGCCCGACTGAACGTACGCATTTTTAAACCCGCCCTGGATACGCGGTATCACGCCGAAAATGTCGTTTCCCACGATGCTACTTCGATTCAGTCAACGCCCGTGGCTTCAGCCCGGGAAATTCTGGCATTGGCCGAAGATTGTGAGTTGATTGGCATTGACGAAGCTCAGTTTTTTGATGACGAGATTGTAGCCGTCTGTAACGAACTGGCCAATGCAGGTAAACGCGTGGTCATTGCGGGTCTGGATATGGACTCGGAAGGTCGTCCGTTCGGACCCATGCCCTCGCTGATGGCCATTGCCGAATACGTAACGAAAGTACACGCCATTTGCGTGGTCTGTGGGGAGCTAGCGAATTATTCCTACCGTAAAGTAGCTACGCCCGGACAGATTTTACTCGGTGAAAAAGACAGTTACGAAGCCCGTTGCCGTCGGCATTTTCTCGAAGGAAGAAACACCGGAGAAGGGAATTAACCAGCATACGTATGTTTCCGGGTTTTTGCAGAAAAAGAAAAAGCCGCTTTTCTACAGCGAGAAAAGCGACTTTTTAACGTATTAGGGTTTTGTTATTTTTTTGAGTTGCTACTTGCCGTCTCCTTTACTACCCGCATTACCCCATTCATGATTCGCCAGTGACCGGGGAAGGTACACACGAAGGGATAGTCGCCTGGTTCCGCCGGAGCAACAAACTTCAGGTGAGCACTATCATCCGGATTGACCAGCTTCGTGGCGATAATCACTTGTGGAATCTCCGGTACGTAACTTTTGTACACGGCGTCGGGTCGCGTAATCATGGCGTCAGCGGCCTTTCCGATCACTTCCAGTGATTTCGGTTTACCAATCACCAGATTGTGTTGCATCTGGTCGGGATTGTCGAGAATGATCTCTACCGGCTGTCCAGCCTTCACCGTAAACTCTTTCAGGCTAAACTGAAGCTTTTCCGTAACCGTCTTAATCTTCACCGTCTGTACATTGGGATCGACTGCGTTCTCCGCAGATTTGCGTAAGCCAGTCAGTTCAGCCCAATTGTTGAGCAGTTTCTGATTGTCTTTGGAAAGATCTTTGTCCAAACTAGCCAGCACCTGTTCCGTTGCCGCCGAGGGAGTCAGCTTACGTTTGGGATCCCAGCCGCGTCGCATACCGGCCAGCACCGCTTTCGCATCCATATCATTCAAGCCTTTCAGCAAGCCAGCGAAGGACAACAGCTCGGCTTCGGTAGCCGTAGCCGTGTAGGCACGGGTGGCGTTTTCAAGCACAAAACCCGTCAGGTTTTTGAGCGGTTGGTACTTGACCACATAACGGAAGGTGTTGTTGTCTTCCCGGTTTTCCGGAATCTTGTTATCTGGATCAGCCGTTACCGAAATGGTAAAGTTCCCCGGTACATCTGAGCTCAGACCCATGGGACCTACCCAGGGACCGTTATTGGATTCGGTAATAAACGCTTTCTCACCGGCTTTCAGACCTTTAACGAACGTATAGCTCAACCAATCCCGGCTCAAGTTTGGACCTTCGGCGTGGATTTTCAGCGTAATCGGTGTACCCGAGGGAACCGCTGCGGAACCCCGGTTTTCTACTTCTACCGAGAACGAAATCCCTTCCCGCACCGTCGGCATGGGCGTCGAAGGTTTTACCTGCGTTACGACAATATCAGCTTTCGGACCCGTACTCGCAGCGGCTTTTTCTTCCGTCATACCATGCTGATGGGCCGAATGATCCATCGCGGCCGAGGTACTGGCGGATGCTGAAGCTTGTCCCTGTCGGGGAGCTTTCGCTAAAAACGTTTTCAGTAATTCGGAATCACGGGCATTAAATACGGTCGTGAATGCATCGGGCATCCAGCGATCGGATACAAAGTTCGGATTTCCCAAAGCTGCGACTACTGCTTTTTCGACTTCAGCCGTCATAGGAGCTTCCGTGAAAGCCAGTACCGTGTTCAAGCCTACCAGTGGTTCCGAATCATTCAGCGTATTGGCCTGTAACAAACTGGCTACCGTAGATGCATTTTTGGGCAATACCTGAACCGCCGTTTTACGAACGGAAGCCGCCGGATGTTTCAAAGCCGCCGTAACGATCTGGAAAGCCTCCGCATTCGAACCATTCAACGCTCCTAATCCGTGCAGCGTCCATAACGCATGAATAGCTCCGGGATTTGAACCAATTGCATCGAGTGACTGATTTTTCACCAGAGCATACAACTGCGGCAGGACGTCTGACTTTCCGCGTTCGACCAGTAATCGCTGAGCCGCCTGTCGCCAGAACATGTTGTCGCTGGTGAGGGCCTTGACTAACGCTTCAGGCTGATCTTTGGAAAGGGCAAGTGGCTGATACGCCGGAGCTTTTTTGTAAGCAATGCGATAAATCCGTCCGTGCGTATTATCCCGAAGGTCTGTTACATACGCGTTCCCGTCCCCATTTTCGAAACCTTTCGGCGTCGGATTGTGCTGGATGATGAAGCTGTACCAATCGGCAAACCATACAGCTCCGTCCGGACCTACTTCAGCGAATACGGGTGAAAACCACTCATCCGCTCCGGCCACGAGGTTGAAATCGTTTTTATCGTGATAGTCCGTCCCATCTTTTTCCATCGTATTCAGGTGGATGATGTGGCCCGTAGGTTCACTGACAAAGGCGACGCGGTTCCAGTACGACTGCGGGAAACTCCGGGCCGTATAAAAATTATGGCCCGCCGCCGCCGTGTATCCGCCGAAGACGTCGACCTGACGAATCCGGGTCAGGACTTTCATGTCTTTGTGCGTATCCGTACTGCGACCGCCGCGGAGGCGAAGCTTGTCCCAGCCCAGCATGTATCGGTTCGGAATGGCCATGTACCAACCGTGATCGTTATTGGCCGTAGAGCCAAAAAGATTTCCGGTTTCATCGAAGCCCAACCCCCAGGTATTGTTGGAGGTGGAAGTCAGATACTCCAGTTCCGAACCATCGGGTTTGAAACGGAAAAAGCCCTGACCAAACTGGTGTTTCTTGCCACCGACGGTACCATTGAAGCCGGAATAGCCAATCGATCCGTAAATCCAGTTATCGAAACCATAGTGCAGGTTACTCGGACCGGCGTGCGTATCCATCGTACCGAACCCCGTCATCAATACTTTGCGGACATCGGCTTTACCGTCGCCGTCAGTATCTTTTAAGAACAGCATGTCCGGTGCCTGCGAGACGATGAAACCGCCATCGTAAGCCACCAGACTCGTTGGAATGCTCAGATTGTCCGCGAACTTGGTAAACTTATCGGCCTTTCCATCGCCATTGGTATCCTCCAGCATAAGGATGTAATCGCGGCCACCCGTTTCTTTCCGTTCGTTGGGGTAATCAAGGGTAACAATCGCGAACATGCGTCCTTTCTCATCCCAGCTGAGGGCGATGGGGTGCTGTACGTTGGGTTCAGCAGCAAATAAACCCAGCGTGAAATCCGGATTTACCTGCAAGTGTTTCATCGATTCTTCCGGTGAAAGCGGATCGGGCTTAAGTTGGGGGCCAGGCCGTTTTTCGTAGTTGGGAAGGTTCGCTTCCTGATAAACAAAGGGCTTGGGATTCAGCTTCTGCAACTCACCCGCGACCTTATCGCCTACGGACCATTTGATCCCTTTTTCCATCAGATCATGAAAGCCCGTTTGCTTCCAGGTAAGCTCGTCGTGCCCGTAAGCCGTGTAGAATACGCGGCCCTTGCCGAAATTACGAACCCAGGTATAGGGTTCGGTTTTCTGACCGGGTTTGTCTTTCGCCTGC
This sequence comes from Siphonobacter sp. BAB-5385, assembly GCF_002261125.1. Taxonomy (NCBI): domain Bacteria; kingdom Pseudomonadati; phylum Bacteroidota; class Cytophagia; order Cytophagales; family Cytophagaceae; genus Siphonobacter; species Siphonobacter sp. BAB-5385. The sequence continues at coordinate 157,636 of NZ_NMPS01000213.1, forward strand.
TTGGCATCGATGATTCGCTCGGTAAGTACTACGTTATCCGCCGCCAGTTTTTTGTGCAGATAAGTTTCGTCTACCGTCTTGAATTGCTTGGTGCCAAAAATGGCCGGATGATCGGGCTTGGCCCACACGGGCTGAATGGTATCCCAGCCGTGTTTCCAGAATTGCCCCCCTACCATGTCATTGACGAAGGCACTGGAGTTACGGAAACACCAGGAAGCACAGTGTACGGCGATCAGTCCTTTGCCCCCTTTCACAAAGTCGACCAGAGCTTTTTCAGGAGCCGGTGGCAGACTGTCCCAGTTGGCAAACACCAATAGACCGTCGTATTTGCTGAGGTTTTCTGGATTCAAATCTTCCAGCCGATCGGTATAACTCAGGTTGATGCCCTTATCACCCAATCCTTCCATCAGTATGGGAGCCATTTGCATGGGTCGGTGGTGCCCATTGTCGCCCAGGAACAGAATCTCAATCCTCCGCCCCTCGGTCTTGGGCGTCGAAGCCGACGAGCCCGGCTGCCGCGTACAATACGTCAGCGAAAGCATACTCAGGGCGGCTAGTCCCGCAAGAATTTTTTTCATTCATAAAAAGGTTTAGCTCTGTATTAACCCTACAGGAACGGGTGTTCCTGTAGGGTTCTTTCCACACTCACGCATTCTCAAAATCAGGCAGATACAGGAGTTTTCCGCCCTGTAAAGCTGATTCATGAGCTAGAATTCCCACACTGGTCCACTCGGCCGACTGTACAGCATTGGGAAAGGGTTCGCGGTCTTCAACCAAAGCCATCAGGAATTCATGCACCAGGTGCGGGTGCGAACCGCCGTGACCACTGCCCTGGGTAAAGCTCAGGTGCGTGTTTTCGGCGACGTCGTATACGCCTTTCGTGGTAAAATCCTGAATCTCTTCGGGTAAGTAATGAGCGAAATCGGGCACGGTGACGCGTTCCGGAATTTCGTGTTCTTCTTTCTTGGCGGTATGGATTACGGCCTCTTCGCCTTCGATGAGCGGCCACTCAAACGATTTTTTTGAACCGTATACCTCAAAACTTTCGCGGTACTGCCGGGCCGTATCAAAGAGCGAGCGGTAGACATACGCCGACAGATCACTGTTTTTGAATTTGATATGAGCGGATTCAACGGCAAAAGGCGAATTATGAATCTGAGCCAACTCTTCCCGAATGGTTCCTGAGCCAAAGCACGATACATATTCCGGACTGGATTTGAGCAGACCAGCTACGGGGCCTACACAGTGCGTAGCGTAGTGCATCGGTGGTAAGCCGGGCCAGTAATCAGGCCAGCCGTCCATGTCCTGCTGGTGGCTGGCTTTCAGAAACTGTACATTACCCAGTTCGCCTTTTTCATACAAGTCCTTCACGAACAGAAACTCGCGGCTGTACACCACCGTTTCCATCATCATGTATTTTTTACCCGTTTCGCGGCAGGTCTTCACAATTTCCAGACACTCCTCTACCGTTGTTGCCATGGGTACCGTACAGGCTACATGTTTACCCGCCCGTAAGGCTTTCAGGCTTTGTTCGGCGTGGTTAGGAATGGGTGAGTTGATGTGAACGGCGTCGACGTTGGGATCTTTCAGCAATTCATCGTAATCGGTATACCGAACGTCAATGCCAAAAGCGTCTCCTACGGCGTTGAGTTTTTCGGGCGTACGCTGACAAATCGCGTACATATTTGCATGAGGGTGACGCTGATAAATGGGGATAAATTCGGCTCCGAAGCCCAGACCTACAATAGCAATGTTAACAGGTTTTGACATGCGTACTAGTGATTAGAGGATATACAATGAGACCTTAGGCCGTGTGGCCGTTGCTTACGAAAGAGGGGGCAGTTTGCTTTTCCCAGTTACTTTGAATGAATTGAAGTCCATCCCGCATCAATTGCTCTTCCGAATCGAACATTTTTCGCCAGATATTGGCTACACTTAATTTGGTACTGAATGCTTCGATGCTCAGCCAGCCCTGGTAGTTGATGTCGTGAAGACCCTGAAATACAGAATCCCAGGCTACGTTTCCTTTACCGGGCGTCGAACGATCATTCTCCGAAAGCTGTACAAAGGTGATGCGGTCGCCGAGTTGCCGGATGGTATCGCCGATGTTTTTCTCCTCAATATTGGCATGAAACGTATCGAACATGATCTGGCAGTTGGGATGGTTCACATCATCGACAAAACGAGCCAGTTCTTCGCCGCAACTCGTCAGATACATTTCAAAACGGTTGAGGTATTCCAAACCCAGTCGAATGCCTTGTTGCTGAGCATACTCCGCGAGAATCTGGATGCTTTCTACCCCCCATTTCCACTCATCGGCCGTAGCGGGCTGACCCGTGAATACGCCCAGGGCCGAATGATACGGTCCCATCAGGTGCGTGGCTCCCAGCTCTACGGCACAATCCACACTACGGTGCAGGTGTTCCAGCGTAGCTTTCCGCATGGCTGCGTCCGGACTGATCAGATTCTGGTCCGGTCCGCAAATCACGTCGGCCTGCCGCTTGAGTCCCAGCTCATCCAGGCGATTGGCCCAGCTACGGTAAAATTGGGGTTTGGTTGAAGAGATCGGCACTTCTACGCCACCAAAACCAATGCTTCTGATTTCTTCCAGGGTGGGAAAAAACGATTCGTCCAGAGTAGGCCCCCACAGGAGCAGATTCATGCTGTAGATCATGGTACAATTTTATGTCGGGAAAATGATAAAAACTCCGTCATCTTTGACCAACATCTACTGAATTTTGACCTATTTTGTATTTCTGATTATTTATTCTGCAAAATACAGATTAGATCGACCGTATGAAATCTGCACTTCGGAAGACCATTGAGAACCCCGTTGCTTCGTTTACGATGCAGGAACTGGTCTCACCTCACTTTGACCCGAACTGGCATTTCCATCCGCATTACCAGTTGTTCACAGTAGAGGAAGGGACCGGTACACGATTCATTGGAGACAATATACAACCTTTTGAACCGGGTGATACGGTATTTCTGGGACCTAACATTCCGCACCTCTGGCGAAGCGACCCGCCGTATTTTCAAACGCATTCGGAGCTGCAAACCAAAGGGATCGTCGTGTACTTCACGGAAGATTTTCTGGGTACCGATTTTTTCCAGCGGCCGGAGATGCACGTGCTCCAGAGCTTTTTTCAGCACGCGGTTCGCGGCGTGGAAATCAAAGGCCGCCTGCGGGAGCAGATTCGGGAAAGCATGAAGCAACTACTCCGGGCGACGGGCTTTCAGGCTATTTTACACCTCCTGACGTTGCTGGACGAATTGGCCCATAGTGAGGAATGTCAGGCCATTGCCAGTCTGGGCTACGTGAATACCCACAAAGTCTCGGAAACCGAACGCATGCAGAAAGTACACGACTATGTACTGGACCATTTTCAGCAGGAGATTCGCCTGGACGAGATGGCTTCGCTGGCGGGTATGAGTGCTTCCGCTTTCTGCAGGTATTTTAAAACCCGGACCAACCGTACGTTCTCCGAGTTTGTCAGTGAAGTACGGATTGGCTACGCCTGCAAACTACTCATGGAAGGGAAATTGACGATTACGCAAATCTGTTACGAAAGCGGTTTCAATACCATTTCCAATTTCAACCGTCAGTTTAAAGACTTGACCAGCCTCACCCCTGCCCAGTATCAGAAAGCTTACCGATAAGGCACAAAAAAAGAGCGGAGAAATCTCCGCCCTTCCGTTTTTCGCTCGTTGATATGACACTTTTGAAAGAGAGTGTACTCTTATTTATGTTCAGCCTGCCGTTCTAAATCAAATAGTTCCGAAAGCACATCGGCCAACTGATCGGCGTCGCCGCGACGACAGGCGTTTTTCAGATTGACAGCCGGTGAACGTAAAATGCGATTCACGATGTTAGACGTCAATTTATCGAATTTCTCGGCTTCCTGAGGCGTCAGATGTTTGAGCTGACGGGCCAGTTCTTCTTTACGAATCTGATCCAGGGCCTGCTTGAATTTTTGAATTGTAGGAGATACCACCATCTCTTTCGACCAATCCTGAAAACCAGCCATAGCTTCGTCCAGAATGCGGTGTACCTGCGGAACGGATTCCAGACGGCGTTGCAAAGCGGCATTCGCTTTGGCCTGAATGTCGTCGATGGCGTATACCAGAGCTCCGGGTACTTCTTCCGCCTGCGGAGCTACGCTACGCGGCACGGAAAGATCAATGAAGTACTTGAAGGTTAGAATATTCAGTTGCTCCACAAACGCTTTGGTAAACAACGGAGTCGCCACGCGAAGGGACGAAACAATCACATCCGCCTGAGCTACTTCGGCTTCCAGGTTCTCCCAATCCGCTACCCGGAAATCGGTACCTTCCGCCAGACTTACCGACTTTGCATACGTACGATTCAGTAGCGTAATTTGAGCAAAACCTTTATCAGCCAGGTTCTTAACCACGTCCGTACCAATCTCACCCAAGCCTACGACGAGCACTTTCGGTAAGGTATGATTCTGCGTTAAGTCAGCGATCAATTCCACCGTTGCGTACGAAACCGAAGCGGCTCCGTCGCGGAAACTGGTCTCCTGAGATACGCGTTTACTGGCAAAGAAAATCGTGTGCATCAACCGGTGCAGGAATGGACTCGCCACGTCGGCATCGACTGCCCACTGGTACGAATGTTTTACCTGGTTAGGAATCTGAAGATCACCGACCACCTGCGAATGCAATCCGGTAGCCACTTCGAATAAATGCCGAATGGCCTGCGTCTGATCGTTTAGATTGACGAAGTATTCTGGTAGGTCAGCGGGTTTCTCCAGACCTTTTTCAATAGCCAGTAGCTTAATGATCGACTCGGCATAGTCTGCCTCAGCCGTGTAGTATATTTCCGTACGGTTGCACGTAGAAACTGCCAAAATATCCTGAAAACCGAAGAGTTCTTTCAATTTCAGGGAAAACGTTTTGGCCTCGCTCTCATCTAATGCCACCAACTCCCGGACTGCCAGCGGAGCGGTTTTGTACGATAAACTGATTGCTCGAAACGTATTAGCCATCTGCTTTCACTAAAAACACACAAAAATACGTCAGGATAACTTACACTAGGTCGTAATAAATCCCATTCTTTTTTATTTAGAATGGATCAAAATTACTGATTGAAATCTCCAATTTAGTCATAGAAAAACCTGATGAAAATCATTGAAATAGTCGAGATTTGTCCGCTGATCTCCACGGTTTTAACTCGTTTTCAATTTTTGCATCCCTTCTGTATACCGACGTCCATTCTTTCGACGTTGGCACTTATGAAATGAAGAACAGTACGGCTCCTGCCCCCCCCAGATTACGTTCCGAAAATCGGCTGGGAAGTCTACCCGCCCGGATGCTTTCCGGCGATTTATACCAGCAGAAAAATCAGGTTAAAATTGGTATTTTATTAATACTGATGGCCTTCTCGGGTGCCTGGTTTTATTATACCAACACCCTTATTGCCCGACTGGAATCCCACGAAGAAGAAGAAGTACGGCTGTACGCGGAAAGCTTAGAGTACGCCCTGACCAGTCCGGTTGAAACGGACGTTAATTTCTTTTTCGATAAGGTAGTGAAGATCAATACCGAGATTCCGGTTATTTATGAGTATCAGGGTCAGTATCAAGCTAAAAACATCGTAGAGCCTGAAAATCCAGCCGAAAAAATAGCTTTTCTTAAACAGAAGGCTCAGGAGTTTGAAACGGCTCACCCCCCTATTGAAATCGACGGAGGGTTAGGCAAAGGATACATTTATTTCAGTCATTCTTTCCTCTTTACGCAGCTTCAGTACTATCCCGTAATGATGTTGCTGGGCTTACTGGTCTTTGGCTACCTGGCTTATCTGGCCTTTAGTGCGTCTCGTCGCTCGGAGCAGAACCGGGTTTGGGTAGGGTTAGCCAAAGAAACCGCTCACCAGCTAGGTACGCCGCTTTCGGGCTTGAAGGGCTGGGTGGAATACTTCAAAACGGACCCGGATCGCTACGAAACCGAATTTGTACTGGAAGTGGAAAAAGATGTGGAACGACTCGAAACCATTACGGCCCGTTTCTCCAATATTGGTTCCGTACCTACCCTGCATCCCGAACCCCTGGCTCAACACGTCGAGCAGTTTGTAGACTATCTGAAACGGCGGGTTTCTTCCAAGATCAAATGGAACGTCAATAATGAAATCCCCGCTGGCAAGATGATTCCCGTCAATCGCAACCTGTTTGAATGGGTAGTTGAAAACCTCTGCAAAAATGCCGTCGATGCCATGGAAGGCATAGGCGAACTACGGATTCACCTCTGGGAAAAAGCGGGACAAACGTATATCGACATTAGCGATACGGGTAAAGGCATACCAAAATCGCAGTGGAAACAGGTGTTCAATCCCGGGTTTAGTACCAAGAAACGCGGCTGGGGCTTAGGTCTAACGCTGGCCAAACGCATCATCGAAAACTACCACCGGGGTCGTCTATTCGTAAAAGCCTCAGAACCCGGCAAGGGCACTACCTTTCGGATTACGCTGCCCTCCTAAACCTTCTATCCCTACCATAGAAAAGGCCCGTTTCAGTAAGGAATCGTCCAAGACATTTATCCCTTACAAAACGGGCCTTTTTGAGCTATTCGATAGAGGCGTACAGGCGTTACCGCTTCTAGTTCGAATTTACCACTACAACGGGCGTTTCGATTTCATTACTAACGTTCATGGCCCGATCCCGGATCCTGATCATGAATTTTAGCGTATCGTTTCTATTTTGTGGAATGCGAAATACCGTAATGGATCGAGTCAGCGTACCTTCAATAGGTCCCCGTTTGTTATCCGTTCGCAAGCGAGGAAAGTTACCGGAATTCGATACGGTTTGCGAACCCGTGATATCCTGAAACTGTCCATTTTTCCGCTGGAAGGTTCGAACCTCGTAATTATTGTTGATTTTAGAAAGGGTATCGTCTTCCGGGTAGCTGGTGGGAGATACGCCTAAATCACCATCCCCGTCCTGAAACTTCAAAGACACAACCAGCGAATCATTGACGTTGCCCAAACGATCCCTACCACTCGCGTATTTCGTTAGGGTGGCATCCGAAATAAAAGGGACGTCCGAAAAATCCGGCTCAGCCGTACAGCTGGCTAAGGCCAGTACGGCTGTCGTTATGGAAAAGATAAATAATAATCGTTTCATAGGAACCTAAATCATTTCGTCTCTGTCATAAACGACGAGACGGGCGGAAAGTTACATAAGCCCTTTGGTAAATTAAAATTGCTCTGCATTTTGCCTTTCAGAAAGGAATTTTTCCAATCGCTTGGTCCGGCCTTGTCTTCGATCACACCCGTAGCATTTTACCTACGTACTGCTATTTAGTAATCATCATGTCCATTCAGCAGGAGCTTAAAGACCGCGTATTGTCGCTGGAAGAGGCTTCTTTTCCAGCCCTAGCCCTGGAAGTTTTCCAGTTTCAGGCGGCCCAGAATTCGGTTTATCAGGAATATTTACGGCATTTGCGAATCTCCTCCGCTCAGGTGAAAGCGGTAGAACAGATTCCATACCTGCCCATCGAGTTTTTCAAATCTCATCGAGTACTTTCTACCCAGGCTTCCACACCCCTTGTGTTTGCCAGTAGCGGTACTACCGGTCAGGTAACGAGTCAGCATTACGTGGCGGATCCGGCTTTTTATGACCAGATTAGTGAGCAGATTTTTGAACGCTTTTACGGTTCCCTGCAGGATTTCCACCTACTGGCTCTGTTACCCTCCTACCTCGAAAGGAGTAACTCTTCGCTGGTCCATATGGTCCGGCATTTTGTGGAAAAGAATCAGTCGGCGTATTCGGGTTTTTATCTGAACAATACGAATGAACTGCTCGAACGCCTTCGGGCTCTCCAGCCGGATCGGCAGCGTAAAGTACTTCTAATCGGAGTCACGTTTGCATTGCTTGATCTGGCGGAAACTGCCGATTTATCGTTTCTGGAAGATATGCCTCAACTGATTGTCATGGAAACGGGCGGTATGAAAGGCCGGCGACAGGAACTGCTTCGGGAAGAAGTACATCAATTGCTCACGAAAGCTTTTCACGTTCCTGTCATTCACTCCGAATACGGCATGACGGAATTACTGTCACAGGGATACTCTTTTGGTGAAGGTATTTTTCATTTACCGCCCAGTTTGCAGATCAGTCTGCGGGATGTCAATGATCCGTTTACGTATTATCCCCGCAATGAACCTTCGCGGCGTTCGGGCGGACTCAATGTAATCGACCTGGCTAATATTGACTCGTGCAGTTTTTTAGAAACGAAAGATTTAGGCAGTTATGGTTCCGAGGCGAATAGCTTTCGGGTTCTCGGTCGCTTCGATAACTCCGATATTCGAGGTTGTAATCTGATGGTACTTTAGCACGATAAGTCTATGCGTTTCCTGATTCGTATTCTTTTTCTGGTTCTGCTCCTGGCTGCTGCCATTTACGGCTGGGAAAAACTTAAATCGCAAAAGTTCTTTTTACAACGAGCAGAGCCTGAGGTGATTTCCAATCACAATATTGTACTACGGGAAATTACTTCGCTGGGTAAACTGGAGCTGGTTAAATACAATTTTCGTGATGTTGTTGATCAGCAGATTACCCGGCAGTTTCTACCGGATGCAAAAGCATTGCTCATTATTCAGGGCGAAGCGTCGGTTGTCTGGATCTAACCAAAATGACGGTTACCGATCTTGGAGAAATGGGAGACACTCTGATTGTACGCCTGCCCGATCCGGAAATCTGCCTGGCCCGGGTCGATCACTCCAAATCCAAGGTATACAATACTGAATTTGCTTTCAATGATGAAGCTCTTTTGATTGATCAGGCATTCAAAAAGGCAGAAGAGCAGGTACAGACCTCCGCTATTCAGCAGGGCATTTTGGAACAAACCAAACTGAACGCTACTAAAATCCTTCGTCCGATGTTGGAAAAAGTTTCCGGCAAAAAGGTACTGCTTCGGTATCGCATGAAAGGGCAGATTGACGATCCCCGCTAAACGCATCGTATACTTTTTTGAGCCCTCTCTTTCATGACTAATGAATCAAGCATGCAGGAAAAAGTAGCAATTATAACCGGTGGAGCTCAGGGCATTGGCCGGGAACTGGCTCAGACCTTATTACAACAAGGTTACTCGATAGCGATTTGGGATTCGGACCAGGAAGCTCTTACCGAAACGGAACAGACTTTGCAACCACTCGGCTCCTTACTGGTGTTACGTTGCAATGTAGGGAAGGCAGCCGAAGTGGAACAGGCCTTTCAGGCTACTCTCAACCACTATGGTCAGTTGGACGTCCTTATCAATAATGCAGCTGTTTTTGAAGATAAACCCATTGAAGAATGGTCGTTCGAAGACTGGGATCAGGGCCTGGGAATCAATTTATCGGGTCCTTTTTATGCCAGCAAGCTTGCAGCATCTCATCTGAAAAAGACCCAGGGATCAATTATCAATTTGTGTTCGACGCGGGCTTTTCAGTCGGAGCCAGGGACTTTCGCCTACTCCGCGTCGAAAGGCGGTATTTTCGCCCTAACCCATTCCTTAGCTATCAGCTTAGGTCCTGATGTACGGGTGAACTGCATTTCTCCGGGCTGGATTGATGTTTCTTCGTTGAAGAAATCATCTGTCCGTCAACCTGAAAAACTTAGCGAAGCCGATCATGAGCAGCATCCGGCGGGCCGCGTGGGACAAGCCGGGGACATTGCTCGCATGGTTCTCTTTTTACTCAACCCCGACAACTCTTTCATCACGGGTCAGAATTTCTTCGTGGACGGCGGTATGACCCGGAAAATGATTTACGTGTAAATTCAATAAAAAACCCGCTAACTGAGTCAGCGGGTTTTTTATTAACATATTACTCTTCTTTGCCATCATCTACTACGTTCGGCTCCAGCGTATCAACGAGTGCTTCGTCATCCCCTTTCACCTTATCCTTGATTTTGGCCTCCAGCTCGTCGAGCAGTTCCGGATTGTCTTTCAACAATTCTTTCACGGCATCACGGCCTTGACCCAAACGGTTGGTACCGTAGCTAAACCAGGAACCGGATTTCTTAACGATTTCCAGTTCAACGGCTAAGTCAAGCACCTCGCCTACCTTGGAGATACCTTCACCGTACATGATGTCAAACTCGATGACTTTGAATGGAGGAGCCAGTTTGTTTTTCACCACTTTCACACGAGTACGGTTACCCGTGATACTATCGGCTCCTTCTTTGATTTGTCCAGCCCGGCGAATATCCAACCGAACCGAAGCATAGAACTTCAAAGCGTTACCACCGGTAGTCGTTTCGGGGTTCCCGAACATCACACCGATTTTTTCCCGCAACTGGTTGATGAAAATACAGCAGCAGGACGTTTTATTAATAATACCCGTCATTTTACGCAACGCCTGCGACATCAAACGGGCTTGCAGACCCACTTTGGAATCTCCCATGTCGCCTTCAATTTCGGCTTTGGGTACCAGAGCGGCTACGGAGTCAATCACAATAATATCAATGGCACCTGAAGAAATCAGATGCTCGGCAATTTCCAGAGCCTGCTCCCCGTTGTCGGGTTGAGCAATCAACAAATTGCCCGTGTCAATACCTAATTTTTCCGCATAGCTACGGTCAAAGGCGTGTTCAGCATCAATGAAAGCGGCTAGGCCTCCTTTCTTTTGTGCCTCCGCAATGCAGTGCATGGCGATGGTCGTCTTACCGGATGATTCAGGTCCGTAGATCTCTACGACCCGTCCCCGGGGCACGCCACCGATGCCTAAGGCCAGGTCAAGGCCCAGTGACCCCGTTGAAATCACGGGAATATCGAGCACTTTAGCGTCAGCAAGACGCATGACCGTACCTTTACCGTAGGCTTTGTCTAATTTTTCAATGGTCGTTTGCAGAGCTTTCAATTTCTGTCCTGCATCAGTACCGGTTGCTTGTGCCATGTATCAAAAAACGAGCTATTGGGTGAAGAATATGATCTAAAATTACTGCTTTTCGGGCAAATATCCTAACCATTTACTAAAAATTGTTGTATTTTTTTAATCAATCCGCAAAAGATACTTCGCTACTTCGTTAATCCAGAAACATAGTTACTTTCAAAACACCATTGCGGCCATAACCGTTTACAAAAAAAGAAATATTATTGATTTTCCGGTTTCCCCTAGAATTTTTCCATGAAACGTATTTTGAAACGAGTCTTTCTGATTTTGAGCCTGTTAATGCTGATACTGATCATCTGGCAATGGGATTGGGTTCGGTACGGCTATGGCCAGCTCAGCGGCGGAGCCGGGTTATCCTTGAGGCCAAGCCCGTCAAAGAAGTCCTGACGGATCCGGCAATACCGGATTCGGTAAAAGCCAAACTTCGCTTCATCGAGGAAATTCGGCAGTTTGCCATTGATTCCCTCGGCCTCAACGCTACTCCCAACTACCAGACCTACTACGATCAGCAAAATAAGCCCATCTGTTACGTACTTACGGTAGCAGAACCGTATCGGATTAAAGCCGTTGAGTTTTCGTTTCCACTCATCGGTTCGTTTACGTATAAAGGTTTCTTCGATTTGGAAAAAGCCAAACAGGAAGCCCAGCTCTGGAAGGGATATGATACCGAAATTAGTCCCGTTTCCGCTTACAGTACACTAGGCTACTTTCATGATCCCATTCTCTCGGGTATGCTTCAATTGTCGGAAGGACGGTTGGCAAGCCTGATTATGCATGAAATGACGCATTCTACCTTATTCATCAAGAATCAGCATGAATTCAATGAAAACCTGGCCAACTTTATTGGCGATTACGGAGCCGTACGTTTTTTGGCACAGCGTTTTGGAACCGATTCACCGCAGTATCGCAGTTATCAGGAAGGAAAAGTATTTCGTGAACGGTATATCCAGCATTTCAATCGCGGAAAAGTACTGCTGGATCGTCTATACGAAAGCTTTCCGGACACCCTGCCCAAGGCCCGTAAGGATCAGCTTAAACAAACGTTGATCGGGGAAATCCTACAGCAGTCGGATTCTCTGTATCAGAATTTGTCCCATGTGAAAAAGCGAACCTGGCCCAAAGACGTGAACAATGCTTTTTTCGTTGGTTTTGCAACGTATAATTCCCGAAGGAATGAATTCGAAGTAGACTTCCGGGAAAAATTTAATAGCGACTTTAAACGTTATTTACAGCATTTAAAAGCAAAATACGGCCGCTAAGCAAGAACATCGCCGTGCCACTTTGAAACCCTACTGAAAAGATTTAAAGTTGCAGGCCAGAAACCTGACGACTTGATCCTATCCCCACTATTGCATGAAGAGGTTCCGTAGTTATACATTTTTTACGTTGGTAGGTAGTTGTCTCGTAGGGTGTTTACTGGCGTTCAGACAACCAGAGCCTAAGGTAGACTCGGTTATCAATCAGGGCGAACATCTGGAATATCGGGTGCATTACGGGTTTATCAATGCCGCCGAGGCCATCGTGGATGTGAGTGATAAATTTCACCGGGTGAAGGGAAAAGCCTGTTACCGGGTAACGGCCACCGGACGAACGACGGGGGCTTTTGATCTGGTTACTAAAATCCGTGATAGCTGGACTTCGTACCTGGACCCCCAGACCATGCTGCCGATTGACTTTGCCATGAAACAACAGGAGGGTCGCTACTACAAGGAGCAACGCGTCTCTTTTGATCAGGAAGGCAATAAACTTACTTCGGTTTCCAAAGGGAAAAACTCAGCCGAAGTCGTTAAAGATTTTAAAGTACCGGGAGACGTATACGATGTAGTGAGTGCGTATTTCTACGTACGGGGTCTGGATTTCAACAAAATGAAAACCGGACAGCTGACGGCCGTCAAGATGTTTTATGACAATGAGTTTATCGATCTTCGAATTCGGTACGCCGGCAAAGAAGTCATCAAGACGAAATACGGCAAGCTCAATACGCACCGGATTATCCCTCAGATGCCCAATAATCAGTTGTTTGATGGTAAAGAAGCCATCCGCATCTGGGTGTCGGATGACGCCAATAAAGTACCGGTTAAAGTAGAGTTCGATTTAGTGGTTGGATCGGTAGCCATGGATTTGAAAGATTACCGGGGAATGAAAGAGACCTTTAACTGGCAGTAACGAGCCCTACCGTAACAGGCGATTTTTCAGTTTCCATAGCCATTGAATGATTTTCGGTAGCCGATTGCTCCGCAGTTCATAATAGGCTGCCACCTGGCTTCCGAAACTGGCGTAGAACTCAGCAATGCTGGTTACGTTGGCACTTTCAAAGTCAAACAACGCCTGCGTCCCTGCCCGCTGCCGAATAAACTGATCGATTAAAAACGTCCGGGCATTTCCTTTCCTGCCTTCCGGCGTAGCCGCGTTAAAGAGGTACAGGGTCCGTTGCCGGAAGGTGACAAACCAGGCTCCCGCCTCTACCCGATTATGCTTTTCAGCGTACCACAAATCCGAGTAGCCCCGTTCTTCACAGGCCTGAAATAAGCTTTCCAGTAATGCATAGGCTCCTGGGTGAGCCCCACCTTCGATCTGATGGGCGTGATACTGTCTGAAAAATTCCGCTAATGGAATAATATCACTTCCTTTCCGGCAGGTCCAATCCGCCTGATACGCCCGCTTGACATTCATCTTACGATCCCGGTTGTAGCCCTGATGAAGGGTTTCATACGGAGCATCCAGCGATAAAACATGCGTATGCATCTGACGAAGGTTTAGTTCTGTGAAGCTGCTCAGTACCGAAGCTTCAGGAAAATTGAGCTGATAGCTGGCAATCAGAGCGTATTTTGCTAGAAGGGCCTTTATAAAATCCTTCTGGACGGCTACTGGAAGAGATTCAGCCGAATACAGAGCCAGGAACTGACAAAATAGCGGCTGATGCACCAGGTATAGGCCATAGCGTCGCTGGACGGGTACGGGTAAAACAGCCCGGTACGGAGTAGTGGGCTGTTCCTGCCAGACCAGACATTCCCAATTGGGCGAGACCTGATCCAGCCACCAGGAAAGTCCGTAGATAGTGCCCCATTCAGACTGCTCAACGCAGGCATCGTAGGCATACACATCGACCTGGGAACGGCGAAGATGATGAATCATTCAATGAGGGTTGAAAGCCACAAAGAAAAGCAGTCTTAACTTTTCTTGCCGAAATTTTTCTGTAATTCCTGCAGTTGTGTTTTTACCTCAGCGTTATGCTCTTTGAGTTCAGAGATGGTCTGAATGGCGTGAATGACCGTCGAGTGATCACGGCCACCAAAATGGTACCCGATGGATTTGAGGGATAAATCAGTGTAATCTTTGGCAAAATACATGGCTACCTGCCGGGGAAAGACGATCTCTTTCTTCCGGCTTTTGCCTTTCATATCCTGCAAACTGATTCGGTAATGCTGGGAGATCGTCTCCATGATGGTTTCGATGGTGACTTCCCGTTCGGAATCCTGTACAATGTTGCGGAGTACCTGCCGGGCCAGATTCATGTCAATTTCCCGCCGCAGTAACGTGGCCTGAGCAATCAGCGACACGACGACTCCTTCCAGTTCCCGTACGTTGGTATCAATCGAGTGAGCCAGGTACTCGATGACTTCGTAATCAATATCAACGCCGTCACCATGCAATTTCTTCATGATGATGGCAATCCGGGATTCGAGGTCCGGCATTTGCAAATCCGCCGACAGACCCCACTTGAACCGCGACAGCAGACGATCCTGTAAGCCCTGCAAATCTTTAGGCGGGCGATCAGAAGTCATGATGATCTGCTTACCCGTCTGGTGCAGGTGATTGAAAATATGGAAGAACGTTTCCTGCGTACGTTCCTTTCCGGCCAGGAACTGAACGTCGTCGAGAATCAACACGTCCACCTGGAGGTAGAAATTGGTAAAGTTCTGAATCGAGTTATTCCGCACGGCCATCACGAATTGATTCATGAATTTCTCCGTGGAAACAAATAGGACAAATTTCCCCGAATTAGAAGCCTTGATCTGATTACCAATGGCTTGGGCGAGGTGCGTTTTCCCCAAACCTACGCCACCGTAGATCATCAGTGGATTGAAAGAGGTTACGCCGGGCTTACTCGCTACAGCCTGTCCTGCTGAACGGGCCAATCGATTAAAGTCACCCTCGACGTAATTTTCGAAGGTATAAATCGGATTGAGATAGGAAGTAAGTTCCAGACCATCCAGATCCGGTAATTCGAAAGGATTGCGAAGCTGTTCCGGTTCCGAAGCCTTCTTGGCAGGAGGAGCCGAATTCTGGGGAGCAGGCCGCTGGTTCGGTACGGTATAGCCCATGGGTGGCTTCTTGTCGTCACCCCGGTCTACAATCACCGAATACTCCAGCATCCCCTGACGACCAATGGCATGATCAATCGCCCGACGGAGCACGTGAACGTAATTTTCCTCCAGCCATTCGTAGAAAAATTCACTGGGTACCTGAATCGTTAGCGTGCTTCCAACCAGACGTGCGGGCACGATCGGCTCGAACCAAGTTTTGAAACTTTGTTCAGGCACGTACTCACGTATGATCCGTAAACACTCTTGCCAAACGGATTTGGCATCACGAACGACAGTCTGCAAGGCTATTTCAGGCTGGATTTTTCATAAGGGGAGGCAAAGATAAAAAAACCCATCCTGCCTCGGGTAGTCTTCGAGCAATTTCCTTAAAAAATTTTAAGCATACTCTTTTTGGGAAAGTCGTTTCACAAATTAGAAAATTTCGGGTATACGAACGAATATTTTTATTGATTCTCTGGATTTACAACCTAGCCCTATGAAAAATCGCCCAAGCGAACTTTTTACCGAACTTCCCGCATCCCGACGTTCGTTGCAGCCCGTACCTGATTTTCTTCAGGCAACCTTGAACCAAACCTTGTTTGCGTGGCAACTGGTGCCGGATACCGACCCCTGGCAGGCGGGTATTCCCTTTGAGGTGCTGGCCCAGGAACCCATTCTGGCCCGCGAAAAACGACTGGAATGGCATACGCCCGCCCTGCCGCCAAGCGATCTGGAATATGTAGACGCTTTGGAATTACGCATGGATCAGCCCCTGCAAGACCCCATCGAAACGTATCTGCAACCCATCGATGCTCAACGCCTCGCTCTTTATTTTTCAGGTAATGTCGATTTTCTGGCTTTGTGCGAAACCCTGGACGCTTCTTTCCCTTATCCTATCCACGGCGGTTTTGCTGCCAAGCCCCAACCTGAGTTTCCCGGTTTCGAGTTAGGACTATTACGCAAAACCGACCATTGGCCGGAGTTCCGTCCTTTTCGGTTAACGGTGACTGCGGATGGTATTGCGGGCCTGAGTCATGGGTTCCTAAGTATACATCGCTGGTTACAGGCTTTCACGGATACAGACTACCCGACGGCACAACTCCTTTCGAAAGTCCAGTTTTCCTTTGAACGCAGTGCCGATATTCTGCTTGACTACGTTTACATCCGGGCCTTCCGCCTGCTGCTGGCTCAGTGGCAGGAGGCCTTCGAACAGGAAACTCCAACACCTCTGTTCATTCACGTATCCCAAGGTCCCTATCCAGACTGGCTGCTGGCTCAAATCAATTCCTATACGGTCGGTACGGAAGAGGCTGAACCCGTTGATGCGTACGCAGAAGCTTTTTTACAGGCCCTAACCTGGTATGTAGCTCAAAAAGTATGGGCTCAAGTGATGATTCCATTGGAATGATGCCGATTTTTATAGGCGTTATACATACGTCGGCAACGACACAGTTTTAACCTCTTAAACGGTATCCTATGCTTCGCTTCTTATTAGTAGTATTGTTGTTCACCGTCTTATTCTCGAATTGTGTATCGGTTCGGTCTAATACCAAAGCGGGTAATGTGCCCGCATTTCAGCGATTGCTAGTAGTTCTGGAAGATACGCCCCGGGAAAAGGCAGAGGCTCGACGATTTTTGAAGGAATGTCCTCCCAGTTATACCCTTTGTACGGCTTCCTTTCAATCGGCTCTGGCGTTTGATTCGCTGTCAGCCTTTATCACGAAGGAAAATCAGACCTGTCAGGCAGACGTTGCTATGGTGGTTCGTCGTACCCGTCCGATTTTACGAACCGATTCCTACAATCGTACGCGGGTGACCGGACAGGTATATCAGGTCGAGCTGCAACAGTTCCCTTCACTCCAACCATTCTGGAAAGCAGAGATCAAAGCCGAAGGTAATGGTGCAGTACCCGTGACGGCTATTTTTAAACGACTTTCTAAAGACGGTATACTGCAGCAGTCAATTGCTAATCGCTAAAAACTCGTTTTCATTCAATAACTATTCTTATATTTTTTTATATCATTTCAAGTAAACTAGAGTTCAAAACGCAGGAACTGGCAGCCTTTTTTTTATTTTTGAGTTTTCTAATTTACCTTATTGAAGCGTACTTCAACCGTTTACGTAGATCAAATGCTGGGATTAAGGCTTGGTTTTCTAGATATTAGTTTTCTCGACCTGATTGATATTGGACTGGTAGCATTCCTACTCTATCAGGTCTATTTTCTCATTAAAGGAAGTATTGCGAGTCGCGTTTTTCTGGGTTATCTGCTGGTCTACGGGATTTATCTGATTGTACGGGCTTTAAGAATGGAATTGTTATCCACCATTCTTGGGCAATTTATGGAAATCGGAGTACTGGCTCTGGTGATTATTTTTCAGCCCGAAATTCGAAGGTTTCTCATTTTCGTTGGTCGTTCGACCAATTTGCAGCAGTACCCTATTCTCCACCGTATTTTTAATCAGAAATCCGAAAAGCAGAGCAATTGGGAATTACAACCTGTGATTGATGCAGTGAAGAAGCTGGCCGCTACGCGTACCGGAGCATTGATTGTCATAAAAAAAGAAGATTCGCTGAAGCGTTACATTGAGTCAGGCGATGCCCTGGATGCTCAGTTATCCCGTTCGCTCTTATTGGCTATTTTTCAGAAAAACGGACCTTTGCACGACGGAGCCGTCATTATTTCGGATCATCGGATCAAAGCGGCCCGCTGTATGCTACCCATTTCCGAAAACCCGGATTTGCCAGCCATTCTGGGCTTTCGCCATCGGGCAGCTATCGGTCTTTCCGAGCACTCCGACGCAGCGATTATTATTGTTTCGGAAGAACGCGGTGAAATTTCACTCGCTCTGGAAGGTGGTGAACTCCGTCGCCACCTTCCAGTTCATGAACTACAGAATCACTTGGTCGCTTACTTACGCCAACACTAATCGGCATTTTTCTTCACAGCCCGGCGGTAGGTCTGTATGGCCCGCTCCCGGGCTGTTTCGTGCTCTACGATGGGGTCGGGATAATCAACCTGATCTATTTCAGGCACCCATTTTCGCACATACTCTCCTTTCGGATCAAACTTTTTCGCCTGCAAAGCTGGATTGAATACTCTAAAATAAGGCGAGGCGTCACAACCACTTCCGGCGGCCCACTGCCAACCACCGTTGTTAGCAGAAAAGTCATAATCCAATAATTTTTTGGCGAAATAGGCTTCTCCCCAACGCCAGTCAATAAGCAGATGCTTGGAAAGAAAACTGGCCGTTACCATTCGGATCCGGTTGTGCATGAAGCCGGTTTCATTCATTTGCCGCATGCCTGCATCGACCAGCGGATACCCCGTACGCCCCTCGCACCAGGCCTCAAATTCAGCTTCATTATTCCGCCACTGAATACGGTCATATTCCATCCGAAACGCATGGCCCGTATTAATGTGTGGAAAGTGATGAAGAACCTGAAAATAAAAATCCCGCCAGATTAATTCATTCAAGTAGGTGGGGCTTAACTGCTGTGCTTCCCGAGCCAGCTCACGAATCGATACGGTTCCAAATCGCAGGTGAATGGACATGCGGGAGGTGGCATCGAGGGCTGGATAATCGCGTTTTTCGGCGTAAGTTTCGATTTTGTCCGCAGGGATTTCCTGAGCGGGGAAGGGTTCACCTACTGCTTCGAAATGCATGGATTCCAGCGTAGAAATTCCGGAAAAAGATCCCTGATAGAATTGTTTGAAATACTTCTCAGTAGGATACGAACGAAGGTAAAAATCATTCACTTTAGCTTTCCAGGCCTTACTGTACGGCGTAAAAACGCTGTAAGGCTTGCCTGCTTTGCTCAGTACTTCATCCCGATCAAAAATGCACTGGTCTTTGTACGTATACAAAGGTATATCCTGACTTTCTAATAGCTCCTGAACCGCTGCGTCGCGGGCAATCGCGTATTGTTCATAGTCGTGATTGATATGTACCTGAGCGACCTCGTACTGCTTCAGGATTTGTTTCCATACCGGCAAGGGCCGATCATAGTAGACCAGCAAGTCCGAACCATGCTGATGTAAATCGGCTTGCAGTTGGGTAACGGTCTGGTGAATAAACTCTACCCGGCGGTCCCGGCGATCTTCCAGATCATCCAGAATTTCCCGGTCAAAAATAAAGAGTACAACCACTGGGTGGCCACTCCGCAGGGCATGATACAGGGCTGCCTGGTCGTTTAGACGCAAATCCCGACGGAGCCAACAAATGGTAATTTTTTCCTTCATAACGGACTTTTCTTACAAAAAACAGGCCAGAGAAGATGGGAAAGAATCTATTATTCCTTTGGCTTTGTAAGCTTTTCCTGATACGTTCGCAAATGGCATTATGTTTTTGCCTGATTTATTGAATCAGTTTCCGAATCTGTTTTTCGCTGCCCGTTCTTTCGAGGTATAGATTCGAACGCACTTTACACCAAAATTTTTATTCGCAGCACACTGCTTTATTTTAATCTTATGTTTCTCTATAACATCACGTATAATATCGAACATGCCGCTCACGATGAATGGATTCACTGGATGAAACATACCCATGTTCCAGCGGTACTGGCCACGAATCTGCCCATCGGGAATCGTATTTTCAAACTGCTTACCGAAATTGACAACGGAGGAGTTACGTACTCGTTTCAATTTTTCTTCGCCGATCAGGAGGATTACAATACGTATATTACTGAACATTCGTCCCGTCTTGCTGCCGAAGTAGACCGGCGATACGGCAATCAGTATGTAGTCTTCCGTACGCTTCTTCAGGAAGTCGTGTAACTAGTTTAAGTGAGCCGAACTTTCGTTTTCTGCCTGGCTATTCAGCTGGCATTGTGATTAATGAGGTAAACACCTCGAAGTTTTCGTCTATCTTCTGGAAACGGTCACAATAAAGCGTTTCTTCGTAGCTCACTTCAACTATCCCTTTTCATGAGTTCTCTACAACTGGAGTCCTTGTTTCCCCTTTCCGACCAAATTCCTGCGGAATACGCCCTTACTGAACCCCTGGAACAACGGGAATACCTCGTGGGCGGTATTATGAAAGCCTGGAACGGCAACACGCAGGCCGTGTATTCACCTATTTATACCCGTACGGCCGAAGGATCACAGCAAATTCGCATTGGTAGCTATCCTGTAGTAGATGCTCCCGATGCGATGGAAGTGCTGTACGCAGCGGTAAAAGCGTATGACAATGGTCGGGGCGAATGGCCAACCATGTCTGTAGCCGATCGCATTGCCTGTATGGAAACGTTCACCAAGAAAATGGTGCAGAAGAAAGCGGAGGTGGTGAAACTACTCATGTGGGAAATCGGCAAATCACTGGCTGATTCCGAAAAAGAATTTGATCGTACCGTTCAATACATTCATGATACGATGGATGAATTGAAACGAATTGACCGGGAGAATTCAAAATTCATCATTGAAGAGGGAATCATTGGGCAAATCCGTCGTTCGCCGCTGGGCGTCGTCCTTTGTATGGGGCCGTTTAATTACCCACTCAACGAGACGTACACGATGTTGATTCCGGCGATTCTTATGGGTAACGTCGTCCTGTTCAAACCTCCCAAACACGGAACTTTGCTGCACTATCCTTTACTGGAAGCCTTTAAAGAGAGCTTCCCCGCTGGTGTCGTCAATACCGTATACGGTCGGGGAAATACGGTAATCCCAACCCTGATGCAATCCGGTAAAATTGACGTTCTGGGCTTGATTGGTTCCAGCCGGGTAGCTTCGGACTTGAAGAAGATGCACCCTAAGACGAATCGCCTGCGGGCTATTCTGGGATTGGATGCCAAAAACGCAGGTATTATTCTGGAAAACGCTGATCTGGATCTAGCTGTCAAAGAATGCGTGCTGGGAGCTTTATCTTTTAATGGTCAACGTTGTACTGCTCTCAAAATGCTTTGGGTACACGAAAGTCGGGCCGAGGAATTTTTAAGTAAGCTCAGCGAAGCCGTTAGTCATCTGAAACTAGGCATGCCCTGGGAAAAAGGCGTAAACCTGACACCCCTACCCGAGCCCAATAAGCCGTCGTATCTCATTGAGTGTATTGAAGATGCAAAATTGAAAGGAGCCCGGGTCGTGAATCCCCACGGTGGCGAAAATTACAAATCGATTGTCTACCCGGCTATTGTGTACCCCGTTACGGAAGGTATGAAAGTCTACCGGGAAGAGCAGTTTGGCCCGTTGATTCCGGTAGCTACCTTTAAAAGTGAGGAAGAACCGATTCAGTATTTGATTGATTCGCAGCACGGGCAGCAAGTCAGTATTTTCGGTACAAATCCGTTGGAAATTGCCAGTTTGGTTGATCAACTCGTCAATCAGGTTTCCCGGGTCAATATTAACGCCCAGTGTCAGCGGGGACCGGATATGTTCCCTTTTACGGGCCGCAAAGATTCGGCGGAAGGTACCCTTTCGGTAAACGATGCCCTACGCTCATTCTCCATCCGCACGATTGTCGCTACTAAAGAGACTATGGAAAACAAGAGCATTGTTAACGAAATTTTACGGGAAAACGAATCGAATTTCCTGTCAACCCGGTATATTCTGTAAGCATCTTTTTTCGCATCCACACCGAAGAGCACCTTTCTAATCCAGGAGGGTGTTCTTCGCTTTTTTAACTAATTCTATCGCTATATATTCGTTACCTATCGCTGGCATTCTTGCTTACGTTTCATCAATAATTAAAATTATCTAATTATTATTATAGTCTTTTCTTACCTTTTATCTTTAATGTCGATACGCCCCCAACTTTAACTACAATATGCTTCAAGGCTTGTTCAAAAAGAAAGCCGCTACTCAGGCCGCTGGGTGGTTTGGCCGTTATGATTCCTGGAATCAGGTACTTCAACAAACCACGGGATACGACGCTGAGCTTATTCTGGAAAAGACGAAACAGGCGTTGTTACAGGTCAAAAATGGTAAAGCAGTGTATGAGCGGGACTCCGTTCTTTTTAATCAGAAGCAGTATCCATTCCCACTTTTAACCTTTCTGTTGCACAGTGCTCATCAAAAGAAACGGCCTTTGCACGTGCTTGACTTTGGCGGCTCGCTCGGAAGCACGTATTATCAGGTTAAGGAATTTTTGACCTCTGAAGTCTGTCAAAGCTGGAACGTCGTTGAGCAATCGCATTACGTTGCGTGTGGAAGCGAAAACTTCGCGGATGATCTTCTGCACTTTTTCCCTTCCATCGAGGCCTGCGTAGAGGCACATCCGGTTGATTTTATTATTCTCTCCAGTGTAGTGCAGTATCTACCCGAGCCGCATGCCTTTTTGGATGAACTGGTACGTTGGGACTTTGAATTTATTCTTTTTGATCGTACAGCATTTATTCAGGAAAACCAGGATCGGTTGACCTTACAACAGGTTCCTGCTGAAATTTATTTGGCTTCTTATCCGGCCTGGTTTTTCCACGAACCCACATTTCTTGCTCACTTTCAAAAAGCCTACACGGTTGTAGCGGATTTCACTTCCTATGTTCCCGGAGAAGAAATTATGCGAATTGATCAACAACCCGTTGGCTACGATAAGGGATTTTACCTAACCAAAAAATAACAGTGCTTTACTTCTGTACGCTTTTCAATGCCACGTATCTGACGCGTGGCGTCGCGATGTATGAATCGCTCAAAAAACACTGTCCCAGGTTTCATCTGTACATCTACGCCTTTGATGACCATAGCTACGAAGCACTGCAACGGCTAAATCTTTCGCAGGCAACAATCATTGGCTTCGACGAATGGGAAGATGACGAATTGCTTCAGGTAAAGACAGTCCGAACGGCAGGAGAATATTGCTGGACCTGTACACCAGCGACAATCTGGCACACCATCCAGGCGTACCACCTACCCTATTGTACGTATGTAGATGCTGACTTACTCTTTTTGAGTAATCCAGACGTCTTGATTAAAGAAATGGGGGAAGCATCGGTTCTTATCACGCCCCATCGGTATACGCCCGCCTATGATCAAACAGAAACGAGCGGCAAGTACTGTGTGCAGTTCGTCACGTTTAAACGGGATGCCCAGGGTCTAGAGGCACTAGCTTGGTGGAAGAAGGCTTGTATCGACTGGTGTTATAATCGATTCGAAGAGGGGAAGTTTGGTGACCAAAAATACCTGGACGATTGGCTTGAGCGGTTTTCGGGCGTGCATGAACTTCAGCATTTAGGTGGAGGCGTAGCTCCCTGGAATGTACAACAATACGCTTTTACTAAAAAAGAGGGATTGATTCACGGTAAGGATCTACTAACGGATGAATCATTCAATGTTATATTTTACCACTTTCATTCCTTTAGCTATAGCAAGAGTAATATTTTGAGACTATGCAATTCATCGTATCTATTACCCGATAGCTGCATTAAACATATCTACGCCCTCTATATCAAGGCATTAATACAATCATACGAGAACATTAGAGGGGTTAATGAACGAGCAGTAAGCCATGAAATAGCCAATAACATTTCCTGGCTAGGCCGATCCTGGAAGAAGACGATTTTATTCTGGATTAAGGGGCATTATGCGAATCACTACCATCAATTTCGATTCATGCATGGTTTAATCATTTCGAGGTAACGAAAAAGTCTACTGATTTTACACGGGGCAAGTGGAAGACGAACAAGCCCATCTTCGGGCTGGAGGTATAGACAGGAGAAGCCTTCTGAGTGATCAGAAGGCTTCTCC